>CAYMPA010000064.1:14171-15345 GCA_964392105.1 uncultured Enterobacteriaceae bacterium | reverse complement strand
CCTTGAGGGGTGTGGAGGAGGTAGAGAATGTCTGGAACACATTCTCGAGGTAGAGTAACGCCGGGAGCAGTTACCGAGCTGACGCAACTATCGCGAAAAATAAGGCATTTTCGGGGGTGTCCATGACAATTCCTAATCAATTAACATTACTACGTATTGTGTTAATACCCGTCTTTGTACTGGTATTTTATTTACCATTTAGTTGGAATAATTTTTTCGCGTGTGCAATTTTTGTTTTGGCGGCAGTGACAGATATTCTTGATGGCTACCTGGCAAGAAAATTAAATCAAACTTCATCCTTAGGCGCATTTCTTGACCCGGTTGCTGATAAATTAATGATTGCGGTTGTATTAGTTTTATTGGTCCAGCAAAAGCCTGAAATTTATCTGGCTTTACCTGCTGCAGTCATTATAGGGAGAGAAATTACTGTTTCTGCATTACGTGAATGGATGGCTGAAATCGGTGCGCGGAGCAAGGTTGCTGTTTCTGTAATGGGCAAGGTAAAAACGATTTCCCAGATGGTTGCCCTTGGTTTCCTCATATTCAAAGATTCGGTTTTAGGTCTACCTGTATACACAATAGGGCTGATTTTGTTGTATATATCAGCATTTTTAACTCTAATATCCATGTTTCAGTACCTATTGGCAGCCTGGCCCAGGTTAAAAGAATAGTTGGCCCGTATATTATATGAGTTGTCGGGTGCTAACTTGTCCTTGCGCGCCATGAACGCACATACTCCCTCCACCAGGCGGCTTCAGGGATGGAGCCGGTAGAGCGACGCAGGACGCTTACAGGGATGTAAGCGGTAGAAAACGTCTGGATCAAGTTTTCGAAGCCAAAGCCGAGCTAAGGCTATGATTGCGCTCGTGAGCACGCTCATGGCACACCAGCCCGGCGTTATCATCTCAACAACTCACATAATATGCGGCAAGTAATTTTGTTGACACATCAATGACCGTGACTACAATATGCGTCCTCCGCGGGAATAGCTCAGTGGTAGAGCGTCACGTTGCCAACGTGAGGGTCGCGAGTTCAAATCTCGTTTCCCGCTCCAAATCCAAGGAAACCCCGGTTTTCCCCGGGGTTTTGTATTTTGAACGAATAAAATTTATTTTGTGAAAACTCTGGCTGAGTGGCAGAGGTGAGTTGAAACCGATTCTGAAAGAATCGCAGT
>CAYMPA010000064.1:0-14071 GCA_964392105.1 uncultured Enterobacteriaceae bacterium | reverse complement strand
ACTTAACGAGATAGGGATATTGAGTTTAGTGACCAATGTTGGCAAAGCCAAAATCGGGAAAATTAAGTAATTAAGTTAAACTCTGGCTGAGTGGCAGAGGTGAGTTGAAACCGATTCTGAAAGAATCGCAGTTCAACGAACGCTGAGGACAGGAGTCCGAAGCCGTGTCACTTAACGAGATAGGGATATTGAGTTTAGTGACCAATGTTGGCAAAGCCAAAATCAGGAAAATTAAGTAATTAAGTTAAACTCTGGCTGAGTGGCAGAGTGGTTATGCAGCGGTTTGCAAAACCGTGGACCTCGGTTCGATTCCGGGCTCAGCCTCCAAAATTTGTTATTTTGATGTAGTATCACCCATTAGCCCGGGTGGTGGAATTGGTAGACACAAGGGACTTAAGTAAATTGAGCACCCAAGCTGGAAACACTTGGTGTGAATGGAGTCAAATTCGGGGAAACCTCAGCATTTTAATGATGGTGGCAATCCCGAGCTAAGCCTGAAAAGGAAGGTGTAGAGACTTAACGGCTCCTGCCTAAAATCCTGATTGGAATAAGGTAAAGAGAAAGTCCAGACCACAAATGCGTTTTAAGTAACGGAGCTATGAAAATAGTAGTTGGTACGAAAATCCCTCGACTTCACGGTCGTGACGGTTCGAGTCCGTCCCCGGGCACCATCAATCTGTTAGGTCAAATGCTTTAATCGGAAACTGTAAATATCCCATTCAAATCTGTTGAGAACAGATTTGTCGAGTCCGCACCCTAAAGGGTATCGAGATCCCCGGGCACCATTTATATCAACAAGGTAAGTTTGTAGAATAAAACAAGTCTCTGACCATAAATATCTACACTGATTAAATTCCTCTGCTTGTATTGCTATGACGGTACGAATGTGTGCCTCTATACCTTCCTGACTCAATGTCTTTGTTATATGGAATAGAAAAATTCATTGTTAAGTGACATCCAAATGACAACGGATTTGAAAGGAAAAATCGCAAAACGAGATACATCTTGCGATTTATTTAAACAAAACATGGAATTGTTAGTGATGCACGTATCATGCAGGTATATAATTATTCTATTATTAAATTATTAAAGTGATATGGTATAAAAATTGCCGATTTAGTAATGAGATAGAAAGAATAATAAATATTCAAATAAACATATTTTTAAAATGTTGCTTATCAATGTTTAGAAAAATACTGCTTCCAACAATATTCATAATCCTGGCTTATGGGTTCTGGATAAGCCCTGATTTCAAGCAAATTGCTGCAGGCGTGTCAATTTTTTTATTTGGGATGTTGTCACTTGAGCAAGGATTCAGGGCATTTACCGGTGGCGTCCTTGAAAAAATCCTGCGTCATACGACGGGTTCTTTATGGAAAAGCCTCGGTTTTGGTGTCGTGTCAACAACGATCCTCCAGTCAAGTTCACTTGTATCGGTTATTACGATTTCATTTCTGAGCGCCGGGCTGATTGGCCTGGCTGCCGGCATCGGGATTATTTTTGGTGCAAATCTCGGAACCACGACCGGGGCCTGGCTGGTTGCTGGTTTTGGCCTGAAAGTAAAGATATCCGCTTATGCCATGCCCATGCTGGTATTCGGCGTATTGCTGATTTTTCAAAAATCAAAGGCGCTGAATGGTATAGGATATATTTTTGCCGGTCTCGGATTTCTGTTTCTGGGTATACACTTCATGAAAGAGGGGTTCGAAGCATTCAAGGATAGTATCGATCTTTCAGCATTTGCCATTCCCGGCTATCGTGGTTTGTTCATATATACAGCCATCGGTATTTTTGCAACCGTTGTCATGCAATCAAGTCATGCAACGCTGGTTTTGATTATCACTGCACTGGCCGCACAGCAGATCACATATGAGAATGGATTGGCCCTTGCTATCGGTGCAAATGTCGGAACCACCATTACAGCCATCATCGGGTCTATGAGTGCCAATATCCAGGGCAAGCGGCTTGCGGGTGCACATTTGATTTTCAATCTTGCCACAGCCTTTATCGCCATATTATTTATTCACCAGTTTGTGCAAGTCGTTGATAGTTTGAGTGCTGCTGTCGGAATAGCAGACGATGATTACTCACTGAAACTCGCCGTGTTTCACACCATCTTCAATTTGGTCGGAATTGTTGTCATGATCCCTTTTATCAACATGATGGTCGGGTGGCTGGAAAAAATATTCAAGGAGAAGGAGTCACCTGTAGAACAACCGAAATTCCTGACTGAATCGGCCCTGGACTATGCGGATACTGCTGTAGAGGCCGTGCGTATGGAAACACTTCATCTCTATGATAATGCTATTGACATAATTGCGGATGTTATTGGTTTCAGCAAGGTTGAAGTTAATTCGGATACAGACCTCGAACAACTGCTCAGTACAAGAAAGAAAATTTCGAAAGTGGATATCGACGCAAGATATGACAAGAATATTAAAGGTATCTTCAGTGCAATCATTGCCTTTATCAGTCAAGTCAGGTTTAACTGGCAGCTTGAGCAATCAGGTGATTTGCACTGGCTGCGCAGGGCGAACAGGAATATTGTTGAGGCCATCAAGTCGATCAAACACCTGCAAAAGAATTTATTGAAATTCAGTCAATCAGAAAACGAATATGCATCCCAGGAATATCAAAATATTAGATTGAAACTCGCCCTGCTGCTCAGAGAACTGGAAAATATCAGACATGAACCCGATCCCGATATCAAGATCCTGTCCATGGATTCAATCAAGATTTCCATGGAAGAAAGTGAGGAAAAACTGAATAATGAAATCGATGAACTTATCAGGAATGGCAAGATTGCCCCTGATACAGGGACTTCCCTGATTAATGACAGTTCTTATCTATTTGAAATAAAGAGCAATCTGGCTCAATTTTTTGAAACTCTTTTTGTAGCGCATGAACGTGAGCTTACCAAGGCTGAACGCAAGCTTGCCCTGGATGACGATGAAATTACCAGTATACGTGGGACAAGCGAATAATATACAGTGAGTATCAATCTATTACTAGTAAGGCCAATATAATGAAACAGAAAAAACTGTTAGACAAATTAAAAACATTCTTTGATTTGGATAAAAAGAAAAGGGAAAAAGAGAAATCAGATATTAAAGATATTCTCAAGAAGCTGAAAAAAAGAGAACGTAAACTCAAGGGAAAACTGGATGCTGAAAAGAATGCAGGAAAACGAAAACGTTTACAGCAGGAAATAGACGTAATCTATGCACAGCGTAAAAAAGGTATTAAATTGATAAAAGAACAGTAGATAAAAATAAATGTTTCAATGTTCTACCTATATCTCTTTCACGCTCGTAGTCACAATGGTCGCTATAGGCGGACTTGAACAATCAACCTCGGTATCGGACATCATTTTTAATTTAGTATGAACTATTAATTATTAGAAGGCTGAAATAAGGGATCTTTTATGAACGATCTTGATTATGAAGATATGCTGGCATTATTTAATAGTTTCGATAGTAAAAAAAATGGCGTGTTGGAATTTTCTGAATTTACCGAACTAATCAAGGGACTTGGTTTTAATATTGATCATGAGCAACTGAAAAAAGGTTTTAGTAAAATTGATACTGACAATAATAATTTAATCGATTTTGAAGAATTCATGGCCTGGTGGGGCGAACAACACTAGTATTCCTGTTTGATACAGCAAACATTTCAATGTGCTTTAGTATAGTCAGCTTTAGAGTTTTGATGCCTTCCTGAGATTTATCACCTATTACATTTTAAAACAGAGTGACTCTTACAACGAGCAACCACGATCGCAATAAGGCCGGCTTAACCTATGTTTATCCAGTTCTTTCTCGCCGTGCGGGCGGGCTTTCAATTGGGATTAATTTAAATATTAATAATGCCTGCAATTGGCGTTGCATCTATTGCCAGGTACCAGATTTGATTCGAGGGAGCGCACCATCGGTCAATCTCGATAAATTAGGCCATGAATTACGTAATTTTCTAGCCGATGTCGTACACGGTGAGTTTTATGACAGGGAAGAAGTACCAGAAGAATATCGAGTCATTAAAGACATTGCAATATCTGGTAATGGTGAGCCGACAACAGCCAATGAGTTTGATCAGGTTGTAGATTTGATTGAGCTTGTATTAAAAGAATATGGATTACTCAATATTATTAAATGTGTACTGATAACAAATGGCAGTAGGGTTAATCGTATTCATGTTAAGAAAGGCCTGAAAAAACTCGCTAAAATGAATGGGGAAGTCTGGTTTAAGATTGATAGTGCAACACCTTCGGGCATTGCAACAATAAATCAAGTACGGGGTTCGAATACGTCAACGCTTAAACGGTTAAAGGTTTCCGCTGAACTTTGTCCTACATGGATTCAAACCTGTGTTTTTTCATATAAGAACCAACCTCCAGATGAGGCTGAGACTAACGCTTATATTAATTTACTTCAGGCGACTATAAGCCGAAATATACCTGTTAAAGGTATATTGCTTTATGGTGTTGAACGTCCATCATTGCAGCCTGAAGCCAAGATGATTAAAAAACTGCCTGAATCCTGGTTGGAGGATTTTGCGCTCAGGATGAATGAACTATCTCTTGATGTAACAATTTCGCATTAATGATGTTTAATTTCCGAATAGCCCCTTAAGTTTATCTCCAATCGCACTAGCTGCGTCTTTAACCGTATCGGTTGTTTTTTCCACAGTACTTTTTTCTTTTGCTGGTTTTTCTGCTACAGATTTTTCTGTTACCGGTTTCTTCTTCGGTGCTATTCCTAGTGCAGTATCACAAGGATTTTCATCAGCTGTCGCTTTATCAAATAAGCCTTGGGCAAGAATAGACAATCCACCAGTGGCAACAGCGGTGCCTGCCGAAACACCCGCCATGACAGCCGCCTTGGTATCAATTCCGGCTTCGGGGTTGGCGAGCGTGCCTTTAAGTCGCACCAGTTCAGCGAGTTGCCCGGTGCTAACACCAACACCCTCACGTGCCTTTGGATTGACTCCAATATCGAGTGTTTCGGTTTTAAGGTTAATTTCACCACTACCAATGACATTCATTTTGTTTGTCGCTAACGCAATTCCTTTATCTGTCTTCGCCATGCCGTTTTTAATATCAAATTTAACGACACCACACTCAATTGTAGTTTGATCGTCGCCTTTGGCTGTTGGATTTAACATGCGATATGTTTCCATGAAAATATCCGAACTTGCCGCATCCGCTTTAGAACTTTTAAGTACGCCTTTATCTATCTTAACCAAAAGGTTTCCATTTAGTCCTGCCATAATAGCGCTTACACTTTTACCCGAACCTTTAGCTGAAATTTTGGCATTGGTTATTGCTCCAGTTATTTGCTCTTTAAGATCAGGTAACTGATCAGGATGTATATTCTTTAAATCAATATTTAAACCTAGTGCAGGGGTTTTCTTGCTGCCATCAAGACTGATTTTAGAATTTAATGTGCCACCTAATAATTTTGCCTTGAATGGAGACAAGGTTAGCGAACCATTTTGTAATTTGACTGTAACGTTCGCATCATTAATTTGCATTTGTTTGGTTAGAATTTTCTTTACACCAATACTGATATTGGCATCTGCAGATTTTAGTGTGTCTATAGGCAATGGATCAGAGGGAAATACTTTTTCTTTCTTTACTTTTTCTTTCTCTTCACTTGCAAATGGGACCAAATCAATCGTATTGAAGTTTAATTTTGCAGTCAGGGCAGGGCGCTTGCCAGAAATATTGACAGAGACATCTCCGGATAAATCAGTATTGGCTGCCTTGAATTTTAACCCCTTTAATTGATAAGCACCGTCTTTATCTGAAACATTACTGGATAGTGTGACGGGACCAATTGCTGGTAACTCAATACCGGCAAGTACATTTAAATCCGATAGCGATGGCACATTAAATTTAATGGCCAATTCAAGTCCCTTTGCATTTTTAGGGTCATTTATTTTTCCATCAACACCGAGCGTTGCTTTTCCAAGATTGGCTTTTAATTCTTTAATTAAATAGGCGCCTTCGCTTTCTGAAAAATTTCCGGAGATATTGATCGGGCCAAATGCCGGCATTTCCTTTTTTGCAAATTTTTCCAGTGATGCTAATGAGTCCATCTGTAATGATAATGAAACATCAAAACCTTTTGCCTTACTAGGTTCGGCTATATTACCTTTAATGCTGGCTTGAATATCGCCTACTGTTGTTTCGATATCAATTGGAAAATCTTTATCAGCCGTTAAATTGTCAAGTGAACCCAGGGTTCCATTAAGTGAGATGGGAATATCGTTATAGGACGCCTTGAATAACAAATCCATTGGCTCGTCAAATCCATCGGTGTTGGCACTGAGTTCATTGATTATAATTTTAGTCGCGGTTCCTGTTGTGCCATCCGTATAGCTTAGTTTTGCATCTAAAATTTGCACCTCGTTGATATTAAAGGCGGGCAATTCGGTGGGGTGGGATTCGGTGGTAACCTCTGCTGGCTTTTTGCTCTCCATTGTTCCAATCACCCAGTTTCCTTCTCCTTTTTTATTTGTCTCCAGCAATATTATGGGTTCAATAAGGATTAATCGCTTAACCTGGATATTCTTTTTTAGTAAAGGCATGAGAGCAACCTGGGCCTCAAATTTGGCCACACTCAGCATATTCTTTTCTTTGGCCCAGCTGGCATTCCCAAGTGAAACGCCTTCCACGGCAACAGTGGGTATTAAGGAAGGGGCTATTTTCAGATCGCCACTAATCTCAAAGTCTCTTCCTGTATTGTCTTTAACGATCTGGACAATCTGGTCTTTATATTGATTAATATCGGTAGTAAAAATGATGCCAACCAGGGCAACAATAACGATTAGAACGAGAACAATCAGAATTTTAATTATCTTTCCCATGACCGAGTCCTTTTGAAAATTTCTTATTGATAATTAAGCTTATTATAATTTATTGATAAATATAGTATAGAAATGAATTTATATGACAGGCTTCCAAGAATTTGTATCTATCCAGATGAAATGTTTTAAAGGCAGGGCGCTTGAAATCTGATTATTGTCCTGTTTTATCAAGACGTTTTTCTATCTTGTCCAAACGTTTAAAAATCGATTCAATTGCTGATTCAAGTTTTACAAATTTACGCGTTTTATCATCTTCATAGGAGATAATTGCCTTTTTACGCCGCAGTAAATCAAGCGTGTCATGAAGATTAATATTTTCATCATCAACATGTTTATGAATATCATCACCTGTACGAGGCGTATGTAATATATCCAAAACTTTTTCTTCTACAGGAATAACGGATTTCATAATGTAATTATCTACATGACGTTGTGTAAATTTTTTGAAATTCTTGAACTTTGCGCCAAATGCAACAACATCAGTCGCAATAATTGTAAAGTAATATATTTTTGATTGAACGATAACTTCATTTTCTTTGTTGTCTATTGGCAAAGTAAAATTCAAAACAACTTCAGGCGCTGTTTTGTCAGTAATAAACTTACCTGTAGGGTGAATCGTGTACGCGGTTTTTCTGTTGCATCTTAATTGAACTCCGTCAGGCGATATATCATGTAGTATCACATTAACATCGTACTCATCTTGTTTATGAACTTCAGCCAGGGTATTAACCTTGATTCTTGGGTAGTCACGTTTTTCCTCATACATTTCGTACAAGTTGATCGTTTTTTTACGTTTTGGCTTTGCTTTTGTTTTCTTTTTTTGTGGCATGAGAATTTCAATATCCATATGTATTAATGAATTATACGAATGACTTTAACGCAAAAACAAGGCTGAAACCTGATTAAATATACTCTCTGAACCTTGTCTTATTTATTATTACTAATCAGTTAGTTAGGGACGATATTTATATATTATTTCAGGTACAGAGATTGGGTTAACTATCTATAGACCATATTCGC
Organism: uncultured Enterobacteriaceae bacterium; assembly: GCA_964392105.1. Taxonomy (GTDB): domain Bacteria; phylum Pseudomonadota; class Gammaproteobacteria; order Eutrophobiales; family Eutrophobiaceae; genus UBA7359. The sequence continues at coordinate 6,184 of CAYMPA010000064.1, read as the reverse complement.
CACATGCTGGTACGTGAAGTCCAATTATTGATGTTTATTTTTAAGATCCAATTCGGCAAAGCCTGGCAAACCAATTCATGTGATAACCCTGCATTTTCCAGTTCCTGACTTCGATTACGTTTACGAGAGGCATATAGAATATTCTTATAAGAATACTGGTTCATTAATTCTTTTATGTGATTTTCATCTTTTACAGCGGTAATAATGAGATTATTCATATTATAAAAGTCGAGATTCAATTCTGCGGGGTCTGAATATGATCCGTCTTGATCCAAAACCATCAAAACAGGATTGCTTTCAGAAGACAAAGGGGTTAAACAATTTTGCCAAAGAGCAACTTCTTTACTGGCAGGTAAGGATAGAACAAGTATAACCAACAACAAATTCGCAAAAATAGAAAAACCAAACATAAAATGCCATGGGTATTTAATGAATTTTAACTGCATCAGATTATATTTTTCATTTATTTTTATGCAAACCATTGAAAACATAACAGGAGCGAATGGTAAGACAGGAAATAAATATCGCATTTCTTTGTGGCCAAAGACCTGATGAAACAAGACAAATGGAATGGTTAACCATGTAATTGGATGGCCAGGAAACATTATCCAGAAGGCAACAACTGCAACAGGCAGCAACAATGTTAATGGAGGAATGAGTTGTAAAGCTGAATATTGAATATAAAACCACCAGGGTTCATAAACAGCAGTACTGATACCACCGCCAGCAGACATCAGACCATCATAATGCCATTTAAAGTACTGCCATGAACTAACAGTGGGTTCACCATATAACCACCAGTCAAATCCGGCGCCTAGTAACAATGCAAATGCACCCGCTATTACTATATAAAACAGGTCTACAGGCTTTATTCGATGAAGTAATACCATCCATAAACCGAGGCCGATTAACATAAAACCAGTTTGGTATCTTGCCAGAAATGCCAAGCCTAAAAAGAAACCAACTGCCAGGTGTCGCTGCAAATTGGCAGGGCTTGGGTATAAATATAAACCTAATCCAAGTAGAAAAAATGAAGTTGCCCAGGCTTCGGATGAAAAACGAACATTAATGAATATCAGTATCCAGGAAAATAACAGGAAAAATACGGTCCATTTGAATGCATTTTTCGAATTTATGTCTTGTGCTATGGCTTGTATAAAAACAAGTGTAGCGATAATTGAAATAGCCGCACTAATAAGGCGATATATAAAGGCTAAAATAAAAGGGGAGTCTATTCCGGCATAGTTCGTGAATTTTGATAATAGAAAGGCAATAAACGGCTGAAATCCACTGCGAACACCTGCTTTAAACTCCCACATAAGTTCGCTTTGCATATCCATACCGATCCTGGATGTTGCGAAGTTCAGGATTTGGGCATATTCGTCATCATGATAATGACCAACGCTGAACCATGCGGCTAATAAGTGTAATGTTATTGCTGTAATTAGCCAGTATTTAGGTAATGAATTCATCTGAGAAATAAATTTAAAGAATTATGTTTATTGTTATTTAATTACTATGTATAAAATCATAAACAGGTAGGACTGTTTTATGATTCCTGAATAAAATTATCGATCGAAAGATTCTCGCCGGGAAGATTCGGAAAGCGGGATAAGATAACGGCTCGGATCGGGCAAGATCTTTTTACGCGCTGCTTCCAGTGTCATCTCGCCAGCATAACTCACAGATGACTGTAGATGACCACGAATTCGATGTAATATGTCAACTACACTCCCTTTATAAGGCATTTGTATTTCCTGGCCTTCGGCTGGAGTTTCGAGTGCAGCATCTATTTCATCATCATTCTCAGAATCATATAAAGACCCTAGTACGGCTTCAGGTGAGGTCATTCCGCGATATATCTTCTTTTTAGTATTCGTCACAGGGTCTTCAATAATCTGTCCAGGTGCTTCGTCCGTACCTGACAACGCACTACCAAGCATTACAGTTGATGCACCGCAGATTAAGGCAAGAAATATGTCTTTATCTGTTTTAATTCCGCCGTCAGCCATAATGGGTATCGAATCACCAATTGTCTCATAAGCTTCCCGAATCGCTTGCAACTGGGGCACACCTGCAGCTGTTTCCAGGCGTGTTCGGCAACCACGACCGGGACCAACGCCAACTTTAATAGCATCGGCACCAATGTTTTTCATAAATTGCGCGCCTTCACCTGTTGCAACATTACCGCAAACTAATGTCACATTATTAAATTGATTGCGCACGTTACTTACTGCTGTTTCCATAACACTGGAATGCCCATGTGCAATATCAATAAATAAACAGTCTGCACCAGAGTCGAGCAGGGCAGCTGCACGTTCCAGATAATCACCATGTGCGCCTATGGCTGCAGCCACCAGCAAATGTCCTTTATCATCTTTACTGGCATCTGGTCGTTCACGCAGGGAAAAAATATCTTTACGGGTAATAAGTCCATGGATCCGTCGTTCAGAATCGATTAAAGGCAATCGTTCAATACGTTTGTCAAAAAGAATACTCGCTGCTTCATCCGTGCTTATCTCAGGTCTTTCAGTAATTAATTTGTCAACCGGTGTCATATATTTGCTTACTGGTAGATCATTAACATTGTTATTCCAGGGAATATCTCTGCCTGAGAGGAGTCCCGCTAAAATACCGCTGCCAGGTTCTGTTTCGATGAGGATTCCAGTGATATTGTTCTTATTGGCAAAGTTCTTTGCCTGTCGAATGGTTGCGTTTATAGGCAAACACAGAGGGTTCTCAATTACGGCACTTTGGCTACGTTTAACCTCGGCAATTTTTCTTGCTTGACGTTCAATAGTCATCGCACGATGTACAACACCAAGCCCACCATCCAACGCCATAGCTCGGGCCATATCTGAACCGGTCACACTGTCCATGTTAGATGAGACTATGGGTAAATCTAATGGAATTGCATTTGTTAGCCTGGAAACAAGACTAATTTTACGCCGGGACTCGGTAATACCTTTCTGTGGTCGGAATAAAAAGTCATCAAAAGTTTTACCACTCCAGAAGGTATTGTCATTCTTTGTTGTCATACTTTTAATATACCAGCCATATAATCAGATGACATATTTTTTAAGGTTGTTATATGCATTGGCGTTCAGACTGTATAGAAGGCTTAAAACTTGGCGAGGAGGACACTCTACTGTTATTGAAGGATCATAAGAAAATCTATAATGAAGACTGTACCTATCAACTTAGATGACATAAAGATTTCTATTAAATGAAGCATGTATGTCTATATGAAATAGTTAACTCATTGATTATAAAAATAATTACTTGAATAGTTGACGTATCTTGACACGTCAACTAATCTTTCATTATGGCGTCAATAAAAATCAGCTCAAAAGTCGAAGAATCTGCCTGGGAAGATCTCAAGCAGTTCTCTAACGAATCTCATCAAAATATCTCAGGTTTATTGACAGAAGCAATCATAGAATACATTCAACGCCGACGTGTAAGACCCGTAGTTAAAGATCATTTAAAAGACTCAATACGAGAGAATGAGAAATTAGGACGGCTTCTTGCCAAATAATATTCAATACCTCACGCTTGATGAGGTACTGGAAATTCATACTCAATTAATTAAACACTTCGGCGGTCCACCCGGTATCCGTGATATGGGTTTATTGGAAAGCGCATTATTTCGTCCTAGAACAGGGTATTACGATACTATGTTTAAAATGGCCAGTGCCTTATTTGAGTCATTATTAATAAATCATCCATTTATCGATGGAAATAAACGAGTAGCTTTCTTTGCTACGGATGTATTTCTTAGGATGAATGGCTATAAATTATCTGTGGATGCTGACGCTGCTCACCAGTTTATTATTCATCACCTTGAAAAGGGTATTTGTGACTATGAACATTTATATCCTTTAGTGGAGGATTCGTGTATTCCTATAGATTAATATCACAAAATATATAATTTAACATAATATGTATTATGCGCAGTTATATATTGAGTTAGTATTGTTTTCAGTCATTTATATGATATATAGTTATTATGACATTAATAATACCATGGATATTACTGATATTTATGGGATAATTACTACAATTACCATGGAAAAAATGGGAATATGTGACGATATCCCCTGAGGGTATCCATACATATAAAGGGACCATTAACCCGAAAGAACTGGAATTGTTGCAAGGAAACCAGCTTTCTATGATCGAGGGAAAAGTGCATTAGAGCAATATCAATGAATTTTTTTATCCCTATCCTTCCCTATTGGACCAATATATTTCTAAAAACATCCTGATTTTTCATACCCTCGACTGTCTGCTTAATACTAGACGGTCAGTTAGAAGTTAATGATAGGAAGCTTCCAATCCAAAGTAGACAATTATGACTAATTTTCGTAATGGCTTAGTATAATGAATCCTAATGGAGCAAGAATAACCCTTGAATTATTACGATATGGTAATAAGGATTAATATTTGAAACAGTCAAACTACATCGATCAATGGATGGAATTATTCCCTGAGTTGCGGGAACTGGATACTGAACACCAGGATTTGTTGAAGGATGTTGTTTTGTTTAAACAACTCACCGAGGGAGACGTTGCCTACCAACCGGGTTGGGATTGCAGTAATTTTTTGATGTGTCTGAGTGGTCAGACCCGTGTCTTCAGGAGTTCTGAATCCGGGCGAGAAATCTTGCTTTACCGGGTTAGTTCCGGCCAAACTTGTGTCTTAACAACCTCTTGTTTAATGGCAGGTTCAACCTTTCCTGCTGAAAGCATTGCTGAACAAGATACTCTACTCGCAGCAATTCCTGCCGACAAATTCAATGATTTAATGGCCCAATCAATGCGCTTTCGGAAGTTTGTACATAATAACTACGGCGAACTTCTTTCCGATCTTATCCTTTTGGTAAATGAAGTCGCTTTCAGTCGTGTAGATATTCGTTTGGCGCGACACTTGTTAAAAATAGCCGATGACAACAACATGGTTCACAGCACTCACCAACAACTGGCACTTGATATGGGCAGCGTTCGTGAGGTCATCAGCCGCTATCTTAATGAATGGGAACATCAGGGCTGGGTAGACAACCAACGCGGTAAAATCCAGATAATTGACACAGACAAACTCAAAGAATTTAGTCTGAATACCATCTAATGTAACCTAGGTTACAGAAATCCTCTTCGTAAGTTGCTTAACTATACCCAGTTAATAACGATTGGAACCCCTTTTTTAGTATAAAAGTGACGCAAGATATAGAGAGGTAACTAAAATGACTATTCGACCCTTTAATAGGCTGTTCATTCTCATAATTGCAGGATTTATCTCTACACCATCGATTAATTCTGTTTCTGCTAATACAGAAGGACAAACACAACTTAAGTCTGTATCACGTGAGGATGTTGTTAACGTGATTAAAAACACCCCCGATGGTGAAGTTCCTGCTCTAAATAGTACGGATTTTGGTGAACATGATATGTCGAATATTGATTTTAAAGGTGCCAATCTACATGGGTCACGTATGAAAGCAGTGAATCTCTCAGGATCAAACTTTGAAAATACAAACATGAACGTAACGATATTAAGTAAAGCTAATCTTGAAGGTGCAAATTTAAGAAATGCAGAACTGGTAGCTGCTGTATTACTTGATGCAAATTTAAAAGGTGCTGATCTCTCCGGTGCTAGATTAATTGCAAACATGGTAGGGTCAGATTTGGAAGGTGCCACCTTGGTAAATGTGCGGGCAGGCGCAAATATGAAAAATCAACCCATGGGATTAATGCGTGTTTTATTAAAGAAAACAAACTTGAAAAATACGGACATGACTAATGCAGACATATCAGTGTGTGATGCGAGATTTGCAGATTTCTCGGGTGCTAATCTAGAAAATGCCAATTTATCAGATTGTGACTTAAGACGGGCTAATTTCACTGGTGCAAATTTAACCAATGCTAATTTCACTGGTGCAATGATAGATGGCGCCATTTTTAAAGACATTATGGGTAAAGATTCAATAATAGGTTTGGATTCAATAGATTCTTAATAAAGAATAAGTAATCGTATAAAGAGGTAATGACAATGAAACAATTAAAACTAAACATAGGCATCTTAAATATTTTAATAAGTATATTCTTAATACAGCCTTCATCTTTAGTCTTGGCAGATGTTGCACCGGCTGATTTTCGACAAAAACGATCTGATCAAGCCTGGGAAG
>CAYMPA010000063.1:0-15490 GCA_964392105.1 uncultured Enterobacteriaceae bacterium | reverse complement strand
AAAGTTTTATCAAATATTCCTAATGCACTAGAACTTGCAAAACGTGCAGAAGAACATGTTAAAGGTTTGATCGTACCAGGTACTTTATTTGAAGAATTCGGATTTAACTATATCGGTCCGGTAGATGGTCATGATCTACCTGCATTAATCAGCACATTAAAGAATATTAGAGAACTCGAAGGACCCCAGTTTTTACATATCATTACCAGGAAAGGTAAAGGCTATGGTCCGGCAGAAGACGATCCGGTTAAGTATCATGGTGTAACACCATTTGATCCACATAAAGGCATTATGCCTTCTGGTAAATCATCATCCGGTCCAACTTATAGTAAAGTCTTTGGTGATTGGGCTTGTGACATGGCCAAACAAGATCATCGTTTTGTTGCAATTACACCCGCTATGCGTGAAGGCTCCGGTTTAGTGCAATTTGAAAAGGAGCATCCGGATAAATATTTTGATGTTGCAATAGCAGAACAACATAGCGTTGCTGTTGCTGCGGGTATGGCTTGTGACGGGTTAAAACCTGTAGTTGCGATTTATTCCACCTTCTTACAACGTGCTTACGATCAATTGATCCATGATGTCGTTGTACAGAACTTACCCGTTCTTTTTGCAATTGATAGGGCTGGTTGTGTTGGTGCCGATGGTCCAACGCATAATGGTGCTTATGATCTGAGTTTTATGCGTTGTATACCTAATATAGTCATTATGGCACCAGCAGATGAAAACGAATGTCGCCAGATGTTGTATACCGGCTATCAACTCGATCAAGCAGCAGCAGTTCGTTATCCCCGTGGAACTGGTCCAGGTGTTGAAATACAGGAAAAGATGAGCACAATACCTGTTGGAAAAGGTGAGATCAGACGTAAAGGTAAAGACATTGCCATACTGGCATTTGGAACAGTGGTTGAACCTTGTGAGCGTGTTGCGGAAGAACTCGATACAACCGTTGTGAATATGCGTTTTGTTAAGCCTATCGATGAAGTGCTTATTCTTGAGATGTGTGGTGATCATGATCTGATCATTACCGTTGAAGAGAATGTAATTCAGGGTGGGGCAGGTGCTGCTGTTAATGAAGTCATTGCTGCTCATGGTATTGAACAAAGAATTGCCAACTTCGGTTTACCAGATAGATTGATTCAACATGGTTCCAGGGATGATATGTTAAGAGATGCTGGTTTAGATTATGAAGGTATTCTTAATTTTGTAACTAAGCGGGTGGATGAGTCTGATAGGGAACAGAAAATCAGTAGTGCATCGTAGTTAAATTTATTTTTATTTGTCATTCTCGCGCAAGCGGGAATCCAGTCAAACAATAAACTTCATTATTTCTTTTTAACATTTATTTTCGCCTTCTGCGGCGAGTCACTTTTTCATCTTCGAAAAATGTACTCGCCGCTTTAGGCGAAACCAATGACAAAAAGAAAATATAATGTTTAAGAAATAGAGAGATTATTTATTAACAATCTTCCCCATTTCTTCTACAAACCTCTCCATATCACTATCACTGATTTCTCCCATACAAGAAATACGAAATAATGATTTGGCAAATCCACCTTGCCCGGCATAGATAACAAACCCGGCTTCCTTAAGTTTGTCATGTAGCTCTTCATAACTAATATCTTCGGGTAGATGAAATGAGTTTAATACACAGGAAGATTCATCTCGTTCAAGATACGGTTTGATATTTAATTCTTGTAGACCAGAACGAACAATATCCATACGTTGCCAGTATTGTTTCTGACGTTCTTGCCAACCACCGGTATCTTTTAATTCATCCAAGGCTTCGGCCAAGGCATAAAAGGTTTGTATCGATTGGGTAAATGGCGTGCTGTTAGCATCCTGGCATTTAAGATACGTTACCAGATCAAGATAGAGTGTGCGTGCGATTGTCGCCGACATTTGTGCCATCGCTTCTCTTTTAGCAATAACGAATGATGTACCTGGTACACCATGTAAACATTTATTCGCGGTTGCGGCGCAGGCTGCGATATTCCATTCATCGAATTTTATCTCTTCAGCGCCAAAGCTACTGACTCCATCTAGCAGGATAGGGATGTTTGAATGGTGTTGGTAAAGTTTTGCAATTGCATCAATGTTATTTAAACGACCGGTTGTTGTTTCATGATGTACAACAGCAATATGTGATAGCTCTTCGTGATATTGTAATTCACCCTCGAGTTTTTCCAGATCAATTTCTTCACCCCATTCATGATGCAAAACAACATGATCGATATCATGAGTCTGCGCGATATATGTTAGACGTTCACCATAAACACCATTCTCAATAATCAATACCTTGCCATGTGCAGGGACAAGACTGGTCATCATGGCTTCCATAGTTGATGTACCAGAACCTGTAAATACAATTCCTGCCCATTGTTCAGCAGTGAGTTGATATACATCTAACAGATCAGCTCTGATCTTGTTTTGTAGTTCGATGAATTCCTGTTCGCGATGACAGAGATCAGGTTTTATAAGCGCCTGACGTACACGTTCACTTAAAACCACAGGGCCAGGATTAAGTAATATGCTCATTGTTAAAAGTTACTACCTATATGTTGCATTAGTCGTGTTAATACTTCATTGGGAGTGACATCAGGTCTGGGTAAATTATCTATTGTACCGGAACAGATCTTTAGATGACCGAAGACAGGACCTTCAAGCCCATCCAATGTGAATAGTTCGTCAATCAAATCGATTTCGTTTCCTGTTAAACAAACGCTATAACCACAAGCTTCTGCGATCTTTTCAAAATTAATATTTCCGGCAACCGTGGCTTGTCCACCGGTTGAATCATGGACTTTATTATCTAATAAGATATGTATCAGGTTATTACCAGCATAACTACCTATCGTTGCAAAATTACCCATGCGCATCAGTCCGGCACCATCACCATCAATGACGATTACTTTTAAATCTGGCCTGGCTAGTGCAACCCCCAATCCTAATGAAGATGCACATCCCATAGAACCCACCATATAGATCTGGTTTGGTCGATCATTGATGGCGAATAACTCACGTCCTGTAAATCCGGTTGTTGCGATTAATAAGGACTTGTTTTCCGGGGAGTGATCAATGATACGCCGCAATGCGGTATTACGATCTATCGGTGTTGCCCCAGGATTATGTGAAGAACGAATTTCAGTCTTTCGTTCTGAAATATCCTTTACTGGATTTTTATTCAAACTTTGTGGTGCAACTGTCCCTTTTTCCATGATAAAGGCATAAGGACGTTTTTCCTTTTTCATGTATTCATCGGCACGTTTCAAGGCAGGTGCAATATCTTCAGAATTAGCTGGAAATATTTCCCAGGGTACGCGCATGATATCAAACAGTTCTTTTGTAATTTGCCCCATCAATTCGTGTTGCGGTTCATCTTTGACACCGGGTTGTCCACGATGCGTCGTAATAATTAAAAATGGAATACGAAACACATAGGATAGTGATGTTATTGGACTAACTGCATTACCCAGCCCCGAGTTTTGCATCATGACAATAGATCGTTGACCGCCAATTGCTGCACCGGCAGATGTTGCCAGGGCATCACCCTCATTCGCAGATGAAACATATTCCAATACATCATCATTAATTATGTAATTAATAAACGGGGTCAGGAAAGAGCAGGGGACACCGGTATAACGACTGAATCCGAGCTCTCGTGCGGCTTCGACAAATTCTTTTGCTTCGATCAAAATACTTCTCTTTATCAGTTTTATTATTGTGTGAAGTCGCCAGCGCGATTAATATCATCAAGTGAGTTTACATCAAGCCAATGACCATCAATGTAATGAATATTGATTGGTTTACCTTGTTGTATCAGGTGATTTAACAGATCAGGTAATATCAGCTCATTAAAGTTTGATTGTGATTTCAGTTCATCAAGTGCGGTTTCTATCCATTCCCGACCTTGTTTTCTTACGCGCATCATACCAATCCAGTAGCCGGAAGGTTTTTTACCAGTTGCATCTGCCGATGACGAAAGTTGTGTGAGTGTCACATTCTGCATAAAAGGTGATCGATCATCATCCAGAGTACAATAGGCATAATCAGGTGAACCCGATATATTTGGATTATCCAATGCAGAATCAACAACGACGACTATATCACCTTCAGTCTCAAGTAAATCTCGAAGAATGTATTCTCTGAATAACAAATCACCATAAACAACCAGCATGTCATCATTAAAACTACTTCGGGCACAAACCAATGACGTTAATTCATTACCGGTTTCATATTGTTCATTGATTCGTTTCTCGATCCCGGGTAAATCAATAGACTTTTCTTTATAACCTGCAATGACAATTGATTTATTGATGCCAGATTTTTTAAGTCCCTCCAATAAGCGACCTAATAATGTTTTGCCACCGATACTGAGCATTGCCTTGGGCTTATCATGGGTGAGTTCATGTAGTTCACTACCTCTACTCGCAGCAAGTACGATGGCATGAATATCGGACTGTTGTTTAAGGTAGCGCTCTTGTGCCTGACTTAGTTCTTCAGCACCTTGCAATTTAAAAACATGATCAACCGTAGCGATCCGATCTTCTACATTAATAATAGATTCTGATTCATATATTTCCTGGCTGACTTTTTCCATTGCAGCAATAGATGATCGAATCAAATGATTTGCCCAGATAACCAGATCAATACCGGCTTCACGAAAAGCATTGGTTGGTGTGCTGTAATACTTGGTAGGGACAATAACCAGTGGTAAACGACCAGCCCATTCCTTTGCAAAGGCCAGAATTTCATCGGGCCTGGATAATTTACTATGGATTAATATTCCATCAGCGCCTGCTTGATGATATGCCTCTGCTCGACGAAGCGCTTCACTTAAACCCCAACCGGCAATCAATGCTTCAACTCTTGCTACAATGCTAAAGTCATCATCAGTCTGGCTGTCTTTACCTGCTTTAATCTTGCCGCAAAACTCATCGATATCGGCCAAAGGTTGTTTGTTGCCATCGATAAAACTGTTTGTTTTTGGAAATTGTTTGTCTTCTATGCAAACACCGGCGATATCACGTTGTTCGAGTTTTTTAACAAGCCGACGCATATTATTGAAGTTGCCATAGCCGGTATCACCATCAAGCAGTATGGGTATCGATGTCGCATCAGACATAAATTCAAGCATGTCAACTACCTGTGTCCAACTTGCTTCATTACTATCACGCACACCAAATTGTGCAGACATGGCAAGACCACTTCCCCAGATACCCTTAAAACCGGCTCTTTCCACTATACTTGCAGTTACACCGTTATGTGCCTCAAGGATAAATTCAAGCTCGTCCGACTCAAGCAGAGTACGTAGTTGTTTACATTTACTATTTTTTGACATGGTATAGATAAAGTATAAATTAATTATTGACAGGAGAGAGTTTAGGTAAAATCTCTTTCCGTGCGCGTTCTAAATCCTCGGGAAAATCTATTTCAATCCAGGGAATACCTGTGACATCTTCATAGCCAAATTGCCCGGGATCTTCTAATAAAAGATCACGTATTGCTTCTTCATATGGCGTATTATTTTCCCCTTTAGCAAGATAGTCATCAATTCGATCAAGCAGAGATTTTCCAATTAAATTATTAAACTTGAAAAACCCGACAGACTCACCCTGGATATCATAATCAAGATCTTCAGCGACTTGTTTTCTGAATTCATTAATTTTGCCATTGTTATCAACACAAATTTTGACTGGCTCGTCTCCGGGAGTGAAATCACGATCAAGTAAGAAGCAATTATTTATACTCGTATTGGCAAGACGATTAATTATTTGTTGATCATAAAGTACATCAGCATCCATCAAGATAAATTCAGGTTCATTGAGCAGTATTTCACGTGCACAACCAAGACTGATAATGCTGCCCTCGGTATAACGGTTGTTATAAATATAATTTATCGGCATGGCTGAACCATCAAGGTGATTCATGATTATCTCTGATTCATATCCGGTAACGATAGTGGCCTCATGTACATGATTCGCCATAAGAATTTCAATATGGCGTTTTAATAGACTCTTACCATCAAATTCCAGTAATGATTTCGGTTTATTACCCGAATGGCTACTGAGTCGGTTTCCAATGCCCGCGGCAAGAATAATAGCCTTCATAATGATGTTAGTTATACCTCTTATTTATATTTGTAATTGAACCAGGTAGGGCGGTGTCGTTTATTGGCAACTATACAGGACATGTAAATTGTAACATTGATAGCGATATACCTTTGTCACCAATTTCAGATAAAAACTCAATAAATCATCAATAATGTGTTTTAATTATATGATGTAACTCATTATAAGTAGTGTATTTTAATTCTAAACCTAGAAACCGTAGTTGACCGACACATAAATTATGTTTTATAAACCAACAAGATATCCCATTTTAACATTTCACTCACTTAGTGAGTGTGTCTACGCGTTAGATTGCACGTTTATCAAGCCCATTTGCTTGACAGCAAAAGCCTTACGTAGAATAACTATGTGCGGCTTTTTAGTCGGCGCAACTGAGCTTGATAAACGCATACTCAAACACGTTCAACTGCGGTTCCTAGGTTGTAAATGAATATTCCTGAAAAACTTGGCAAATACGAAATAAAAGAACAAGTCGGTCGCGGCAGTATGGGCATAGTTTACAAGGGCTATGACCCTTTTGCTGATCGAGATGTTGCCGTAAAAGTCGCTATCTCTGATGCTTTACAAGACAGGGAATCAGGTGAGCGTTATCGCAAAATGTTTTTTAATGAAGCGCATACTGCTGGAACACTCAAACACCCCAATATCGTTGAAATTCTGGATGCGGGTGTTGATGATGAAAATGACCATTGTTATATCGTCATGGAACTCATTGAGGGTGGAGATACGCTTAAATCTCATTGTAATGCAAAGAATCTATTGCCTTTTGAGCTGGTTATTGAAATCACGTTTAAGTGTGCAAAGGCACTGGATTATGCACATCGTAATGGTGTAATCCATCGAGATATCAAACCAACAAATATTTTAATTACAAAAGATCAGGATGTGAAAATTGCAGATTTTAGTATCGCGCATTTAATGACGTCAGATACAACCCACACAATGCCAATGGGTTTTGTCGGTTCACCGCGATACATGTCACCAGAACAAGTACAGGAAGATGCAATAACCAATCAAACAGATTTGTTTTCATTGGGTATCGTGATGTATGAACTCCTGACCGGGAAGCATCCTTTTACTGCAGATAGTTTCTCTCGTTTAATTCACATGATTATTAATGAAAAACATCCACCGTTGGGTGATCATCGATCTGATGTTCCGGAAATCCTGGAGAAGATTATTCACCATGCCTTGCAGAAAAACCCTGAAAAACGATACAAGATGGGTTTGAATTTTGCCGCAGATTTAAGCCTGGCTTTTGACTATCTCGAAAAACCACAGGAAGATGTTGAGATTCAGGAAAAATTTAATTCAATCCAGTCACTGGAATTCTTCAGCGAGTTTGCAGAATCAGAACTCTGGGAAATCATTCGTGCCTGTATCTGGCAGGAATTTGAAGCCGGTTCTCAAATCATAGTTGAAGGTGATATAGATGATTCATTTTATATCATTACTTCAGGTGATGTAGACGTGTATAAGGACGGAGCACTTATTGGACATTTACAATCAGGTGACTGTTTTGGAGAAATGAGTTATCTGAGTAAGGCCAAACGCACAGCAACGATCCTTGCCAAGAACCAGGTTGGCTTGATGAAAATTAACGCAACAATAATTGAGCAGGCATCAGTTGAATGTCAGTTACATTTTAGTCGTGTATTTATGCAGACATTGGTTAAGCGTCTTTCAGATACAACAGCGATGTATGTATCTCGACAGGAATGATAATAAAGTATTCTCTGACTAAATCAGATGCCCCTAAATTTTATTTACGAGATTTCTTGTAAATATCTATCAGGTTTTGTGTCGATGAATCCATATCCTCGTTTGACTCTTTCCCACCTAAATTGTCATAAATATCTGCAGCCAGTTTTTTTCCTAATTCGACACCCCATTGATCAAATGAATTGATCTGCCATAACAGGCCTTGTACAAAGGCCCGGTGTTCATACATTGCGATTAGTGTCCCTAAGGTTTCAGGTGTCAGTTCAGAATAAAGAATGTTGGTACTGGGTTTATTGCCAACAATATGTCGATTTGGATCAGTATTATTCTTTCCCTGCATCAAGGCCTGACCTTGTGCGAGACAGTTTGCCAGTAACAGGGCATGGTGTTTTTGACACCCTTTCTTTGATAAAGGGGCAAGAAAATCAACTGGAACCATATGCGTTCCCTGATGCAATAACTGGAAGAAGGCATGTTGTGAATTTGTTCCGGTAGAACCCCATGTTATGGGCATGGTTTTGTAATCGATTATATGTCCCGACAAGTCGGATGACTTACCATTACTCTCCATAAATAGTTGTGATAGATAATCAGGAAAAAATTTTAGTGATTCGTCATAAGGTATAAATGCATGCGTCCGGGTATTAAAGAAATTACTATACCAATAATCAATCAAGGCGAGGATGACAGGTATATTCTTTTCAAGTGGTGCTTGCATAAAATGCTCATCCATCTCATGTGCCCCTGCAAGCATGTTCTTGAAATTATCGAAACCAATAGCAAGCGCAATAGACAGGCCAATTGCAGACCATAATGAAAATCGACCACCAACCCAGTCCCAGACTTCAAAGATATTTTCCGGATCAATACCAAATTTTATTGTGGCATCATGGTTACTGGAGACTGCAATGAAATGTTTGTTTATATCTTTGCAACCGGACTGTTGCATCCACGCTTTTAATGTTTCTGCATTTGTTTGCGTTTCAATCGTGCTGAATGATTTTGAGGAAATAATAAACAGTGTTGTTTCAGGGTTTATCGACTTTATTAATAATTCAATTGGTTGATAATCAATATTAGAGATAAAAAATGATCGTGTATTACCTTGTCGATATTCAGATAAGGCATCAACTACCATTTTCGGTCCCAGATCAGAGCCACCAATTCCAATATTTACAAAGGTATCAAATGGTCTGTCCGTCCAGCCTTTAAAACTTCCATCATGAATAGTCGAGACAAATTTTTTAATTTTCTCGAGTTCGGTGTGCACCTGTTTGATGACGTCAATATTATCAATTTCGAGATGCCCTTCAGGTGTGCTTCTCAGAGCGGTGTGGAGTACAGCACGGTTTTCTGTAGTATTGATTTTTTCGCCATTAAACATCGCTTTGATTGATGTTTCAATATTGGAAGCTCTGGCAAATTTGTATAATAAAGTCAGTGTTTCAGAAGAAATGATGTTCTTTGAATAATCGATATAAAGTTCAGAAAACTGTTGCGAAAGTTTCTTGCCCCTTTGTTTGTCATGCATGAATAAATCACGCATATGAATATTCCGCATGGCTTGATAATGCTCTGCCAGTTGTTCACTGATGGCTTGCTTTTCAGTTGATGTCGACATATTTGATATTAATGAACATATTTTTTGAACAGAAAATCAGATTAGTTGATTTTAGATGGGTTTGATTATCCATCCAAGGATAATTACAAAACGACTACAGGTAAAAATAATTACAGGCAAGTTAAAAAATGAACATACCCTGTGTTTTTACTCGAAAGTTTGTAAATAGTTAAACAATTGTTAACCAGACTATTCTAGTTTAAGAATAGGGTGCGTTTTTGACTGAACTGAGTGAAAGCTATCAAGCAGTGTCTGTAATATAATGTTCCAGTTGATCAATAATGAATTCCCTCTCGGAGATGAGGTTCTTCACGACATCCATAACACACAATATACCAACGAGTTCGCCATTTTCAACAACAGGCAAATGTCGGATATGATTGTTCGACATTATGACCATGCACTCATCAACTGTCTGATGTGGGTTTACTGATTTTACATCAGACGTCATTATCTCACTGACCATTGTTTCTTTTGAACTTCTGTTGTTCAGGACAACCTTCCTGGTGTAATCCCTTTCCGACAAGATACCTGTCACTTTATTGTCTTCCAGGACGAGCAGTGCGCCGACCCTTTTCTCGTCCATCATCCTGATTGCATCAATAACGAGGTTGTCAGGGCTTATAAAGAAAATTTCTTCATTTTTGGCATTTAGCAATTGATTTACTGTCGTTGTCATTATTATTTATCCCCCCATTATGCTCAGCTCATATACCATACTAAATATGTACCAGTTCACACTGTCAGTATAGTTGTAATGGTTAATATTGGCTATTCACCGGTAATGGTGAGCTTGTCTGTCGTTCCAGCCTGACACAATCTTTGCTATATAAATCAATGGAGATACATTAACATTTGTAATAAAACTGAAACTATTTCATAGTTCGTTTTTCAGTGAATTTGTTGCGGTGTATATAAAAATAGGTCCTTTTTTTTACACATAAAATGAACATAATAATTGCATGACTGATAGTACCCCGGAAAAACTAGGTAAATATGAGGTTCGAGAGGAAATCGACAGGGGCAGCATGGGTGTTGTCTACCTGGGACACGATCCCTACATCAATCGTCCGGTAGCACTTAAGGTAGCGTTTCTGGAATCGTTAAATGATCCGGAGTCTGGTGAACGTTACCGCAAGATGTTCTTTAATGAGGCCCATACTGCAGGCCTTCTTACCCACCCAAATGTTATTAATATCTATGACGCCGGTGTTGATGAAGATGATTGTTATATTGTCATGGAATACATTGAAGGTGGTAATACATTAAAATCACATTGCACATCTGATAATTTATTATCAATAGACAAGGTTGTTGAAATCATATTTAAATGTGCGAAGGCGCTGGATTATGCACACCGTCAGGGTGTAGTACATCGAGATATCAAACCTTCGAATATTCTGTTCACTCCTGATCAGGATGTAAAAATCGGTGATTTCAGTATTGCACGTATTTACAACGCAGAATCAACCTCAACTCATACAGGTGGCATGATGGGTTCTCCAAGGTATATGTCTCCCGAGCAAATTCGCGAGGAGCATGTAACCAGCCAGAGCGATATCTTTTCATTGGGAGTGGTCATGTATGAATTATTGACAGGCCGGCAAGCATTTCCTGCAGACAGTTTTTCTCAATTGGTGAATAAAGTATTGAATGATGATCCACCACCAATGAATGATTTTCGGTCTGATCTGCCTGAAGCACTGAATGAAATTGTTTTTAAAGCACTGGAAAAAGATTTATCGAATCGTTATCAAATGGGACTCGATCTGGCAGCTGATCTGACCAAGGTATTTGATAATCTTGAGAAGCCAAAAGAAGATATCTCAGCCCAGGAGAAATTCAATTCAGTCAAAAAGCTCGAATTTTTTGCCGGGTTTCCCGATGCAGAAATCTGGGAGATTCTACGTGCCAGTACCTGGCAGGATTATGATGCCGATGATGACATCATTGTTGAAGGTGATATGGATGATTGTTTTTATATCATCGTCAATGGCAATGTTGAAGTGATGAAAAACCAATCTGTGATCCGGACCTTGCAGAAAGGCGATTGTTTTGGCGAGATGGGCTATCTGGCAAAAACCAAGCGTACAGCCTCGATTAAATCTCGTGACAGGACATCATTGATGAAGATCAACTCAACCGTGATATCCCAGGTGTCATTAAATTGCCAGGTAAGATTTCTGAAGGTCTTTCTCAGAACTTTAATCCATCGATTATCGGCGACAACTGAGAAAATGTCCCAGGAGATATGATTTATTGCGCTGCAAGATGCGGTATATTTTGCACACTATAAGTGTTTGCAGTATTCTCTATACTATTAATTATTAGACGTACGAATGAAGTGCGCGATTAATGTAAAAAATAATAATTAACTAATAATTAGTGACCTCATACAGGGGGGGATTCTATGTATGTTCCAGCATTGATCAAACCGCGATCAGTTACCCGGCTTTTTGCATCATTTCTATTATGTCAATTTTCAATCTCAGTAAATGCTGTCAGTTTTGAAACTGGAAAACTATCAGGCAGTGTTGATACTACCGTGACCTATGGATCCGCGTTCAGGATGTCAACAGCAGATAGCCGGATTATAGGTCTTTCAGCCGATCCTGCTGGAGTAGGATTAACAGGGACAGGGGCATCTATAACCGGTACTGCCTTTTCAGAGAATTCGGATGATGGTAACCAGAACTATGACGATGGGCTAATAAGCAATGTAGGGAAATTCACCACTGAAGTGGATTTGACCTACGGGAACTTCGGCCTGTTCACTCGCTTTAATGGATTTTACGATCATGAAAATAAGGATGCCGGTGATCGAATAGCATTAAGCAGCGAAGCGGACAGATTAGTAACACAGAATCTCAATTTACAGGACCTGTATGTCTGGGGTGATTTTAATATTGGCTCCATGCCAGCCAGTGTTCGTGTGGGTGAACAGGTGTTAAGTTGGGGTGAGAGTACCTTCATACAAAACGGCATTAACGTTATCAATCCTTTTGATGTGAGTAAATTACGTACCCCGGGGGCACAAATTAAAGATGCCTTAGTACCTGTGGGGATGGTGAGTTTCTCCATCGCGCCTACCGATAATTTATCCGCTGAAGGCTATTACCAATACGATTGGGAACGGACAGTCATCGAACCGGTCGGCTCTTATTTTTCAACCAATGACTTTGTTGGTGATGGTGGCAACAAGGTTATGTTGGGCTTTGGTGGAAGCGCATTTGGAGCCGGTTTTATTGGATCTGATAGGGGTACTTCCTTTGGTGCTCTGACGGCAGCAATAAATGCTGATCTAGCAGCCTCAGCAGTCGGCGCTCCGGTTGCATTGGCAGCCTTCGAAACCGATTTTCTCGGAGTCTTGCGTACCGGTGATCGTCAACCGGGTAATGGTGGTGAGTTCGGATTTGCCCTGCGCTATTTTGCCGAGGAATTAAATGATACGGAATTTGGTTTGTTTTTTATAAATCACCACAGCCGAACACCGATCATCAGCGCGATAACAGGAACGGCTGCGGGTGCGGCTAATGCCACTGGTGCGGCATTAGCAGTTTCTGGTGCAGCGGGTGGTGTGGGAGCAACAGTTGCGGCGGTAGGTGGTGCTACTGCAGCAGCACTTGCCAGTCCCGTGGCCACCGATCAATATTCACGGACAGCAAACTACCTGATTGAGTATCCGGATGATATCCGGCGCTTTGGTTTTAGCTTTAATACACAGCTTCAAAAATCAGGGATTGCTCTACAAGGTGAATATACCTTGATTCACGATGCTCCCTTACAGGTTGATGATGTTGAATTGTTATTAAGAGCATTATGTCCACTACTTGCAGTAAATGCTGCTGTTGGAACAAATCAACTTGATCCGGGTTGCGGTAGCACAACAACCAGTCAGTATCTTCCTGGATTCATTGAGCGTGATGTCAGTCAGCTTCAGGTCACGGCAACACAAATTTTTGGCCCAGTCCTTGGTGCCAATCAAGGGGCACTGGTCGGTGAAGTCGGTGTGACGCATGTCCATAACATGCCGAATAAGAGTGATTTACGCCTTAATGGTCCTGGTACCTTTACCAGTGGCAATCCTTTTCATGCCACTGGAACAACAGGAGTTCCTGGGTCCGGTGCCCATCCAGGCAAGGCCGCAGAAGGTGCTGATCATTTTGCCGATGCCACGTCATGGGGTTTTCGAATGGCGGGTCGTTTAACTTATAACAATTTCATCGGCCCCGTGAATGTTTCACCCAGGTTTGCTTTCTCCCAAGATGTTAGTGGTATCACCCCGGGACCCGGAGGTAATTTTGTTGAAGGACGGAGAGCTATCACATTAGGCGTGGGTGCGGATTATCAAAATGAATGGCAAGCCGATCTCAGTTACACATCCTTCCAGGGAGCGGGCCGATATAATTTGTTAAATGACCGTGATTTCATGGCGTTTAATATTAAATACTCATTCTAGGATAGGGAGATAATAAAAATGAAAATAATCAAAATTCTTATCCTTGTTCTCCCATTCATCACATTTAATGTGTCTGCGGAATTATCTGCCGATCAAGTCGCACAACTCGGCAATGAACTTACGCCATTGGGTGGTGAAAAAGCGGGCAATGCCGACGGGACTATCCCGGCATGGGATGGTGGATTAACGCAAGCGCCTTCTGGTTACACTGCCGGGGGATATTATGTCGATCCCTATGCGGGTGATGCCATCAAGGTCACGATTACTTCAGGCAATATGGCTGAGCATGCTGATAAATTGACGGAAGGACATAAGGCCTTGCTAAAAACCTATCCTGATAGCTTCAAGATGAATGTCTATCCGACACACCGATCGGCTGCAGCCCCACAACACATTTATGATGCGACCAAACAGATAGCGGGAGCTGCCAAGCTCACTGCTGATGGCAATGGTGTTGATAACGCAATCATAGGTATCCCGTTTCCAGTCCCTTCAAATGGTCTGGAGGCTATCTGGAATCATATCCTTCGCTGGCGAGCAGGTTTTGCTGAACGCGAGATAGCGCAGGCAGCCCCTACCCGTGGTGGTGACTACACACTTGTTGAGTTTTCTGATCAGTTTAACCTTCAATATAGTCAGCAAGGTATGACAGCTGAACAACTGAACAATATTATTCTTTATTTCAAGCAAGAGGTTAAAGCACCAGCCCGATTGGCGGGCGGTGTTCTTCTGGTCCATGAAACCCTGAATCAGAAAGCTGAAGATCGTAAGGCCTGGCTTTATAACCCGGGCCAACGTCGCGTCAGACGCGCACCCAATGTCGCCTTTGATAATCCGGGTACGGCTTCTGATGGGATAAGAACGAACGATCAGTTTGATATGTACAATGGAAGCCCTGAACGTTACAACTGGAAACTGGTGGGTAAGAAGGAGATGTATGTTCCCTATAATAATTACAAGCTTCAGGATCCTTCTGTTAAATATGCCGATATCCTGAAGCCACTACATATCAATTCTGATCTCCCTCGCTATGAATTGCACAGGGTCTGGGTCGTTGATGCGACCCTGAAAGAAGGTGCAAGACACCTGTACAAAAGACGTACTTTCTACATTGATGAAGATTCATGGCAAATTCTGGCAGTTGATCAGTATGATAACCGGGATCAGCTGTGGCGGGTTTCAGAAGGCTTCGCGATCAATCATTACAACGTGCCTAATTTGTGGACAACACTGGAGGTTCATACAGACCTGCAGGCAGGACGTTATATCGCGATCGGTTTAACAAATGAAAGTAAGCCATATAACTTTAATGCAACATTTACAGCGAGTGAATTCACACCGGCAGCATTGAGAAGGTCAGGTAGAAGATAAATTGACTATCTCTATTGATGGCCAACTCGCGCATCGGTCATAAATCAAAACGTCTGGTATTGCCAATTTGCAGATCAGGCGTTTTTTTTTATGTCCAGGGATGGACTGTCAGGATTTTACTCCTGCACCAACAGTAGGCGCTTTAGGCGAATCCTAAGTACCTGCGTCCATGTAGGCAATGTCGCG
>CAYMPA010000062.1:0-15610 GCA_964392105.1 uncultured Enterobacteriaceae bacterium | reverse complement strand
CAATTCAAACACGTCGTCATTCCCGCGTAGGCGGGAATGACGAGGGGGAAGTCGCGGATGTCTGCCATTGGTATCTTCCGGACTATAAGATCAGGTTGAACCCTGTTTTAAGAAAGTGTCAGATTAAGTCTGAGCTACTACACATAAACCCTAAACCCTAAACCCTAAACCCTATATTCCGAGTGAATGCCTTCCCGTTTTTTAGTATAATTTCTCCTGTAAAAACAAAAAGTTAGTATCTATGTCCACTAAATTAATGAATGATCGATTTTTGAGAGCATTACTGTGCCAGCCTGTTGATATAACACCGGTATGGATGATGCGCCAGGCCGGGCGTTATTTACCTGAATATCGGGCGATACGGGAGAAGGCTGGAGATTTTGTCACATTATGCCAAACACCTGAATTGGCTTGTGAAGTTACCTTGCAACCGCTTGAACGTTACCCATTGGATGCCGCAATATTATTTTCTGATATTTTAACAATTCCTGATGCTATGGGGCTGGGGTTGACGTTGGTCGAGTTGGTTGGTCCCAAGTTTGATAATCCGATTACATCTTTAGCCGATATTCATAAATTGCCCATGCCTGATCCGGAGGAAGACCTGGGATATGTTATGGATGCGGTTCGGCTAATACGTAAAGAGCTGGATGGTAGTGTGCCATTGATTGGATTTGCTGGTAGTCCATGGACACTGGCAACTTATATGGTCGAAGGTGGTTCCAGTAAAGATTTTGGCAAGGTTAAAACGATGTTATATCAAGAACCCGATGGCCTTCATCTTTTACTTAGCCATGTTGCCAAGGCAGTAAGTCTCTATTTAAACGCGCAAATATATGCTGGTGCTCAGGTGATTATGATCTTTGATACCTGGGGCGGTGTATTAACGACGCCTGCCTATAAAGCATTTTCTCTCTTTTATATGAAACAAATCATTGATGAACTAAAACGAGAACATGAAGGGAATAAAGTACCGGTAATCTTGTTTACTAAAGGTGCGGGAATATGGATAGAAGACATTGCTGACACAGGTTGTGATGCTGTTGGCCTTGATTGGTCGCAGGATATTGGACAAGTACGAGAGAAAATTGGTAATCGAGTTGCATTACAAGGCAACATGGATCCGGCAATCCTTAAAGCCAGTCCTCAAGTGATTAGAAATGAAGTTGAATCAATTCTTTATAGTTACGGTCACGGTTCAGGACATGTATTTAATCTTGGTCATGGTATAACACCGGATATCGATCCTGAAAATGCAGGTGTATTTATCAATGCTGTACATGAATTGAGTAAACAATATCACAGCAACTAGCTGTTTTTATTTTCTATGTTTATATCCAGGATAAAATTAATTGCAAAAGGTTTTTGTGTTGGCGCAGCCGATATCGTGCCGGGTGTGAGTGGTGGTACGATGGCCTTTATACTTGGTATCTATCCGCAATTAATCAATGCTATAAAATCATTTGACAGTGAATGGTTAAGAATGATCCTGTCATTGAATGCAAAAGGTATGATTAATCGACCTGATTTTGGGTTCTTAATACCTTTAGGTATTGGTGCAGTTGCAGCATTACTGTTTTTTACCCGAATAGTTTCATTGCCAGCATTAATTCGTACACATCCTGAAGTTATCTACGGTCTGTTTTTTGGATTGATACTGGGCTCTATTGTTTTATTGTTCCGTCACCTGGGCATGTATTTGTTATTAAGACGAGTCTTGTTTTTGTTTCTTGGATCCTTGTTCGGTGGTTTTGTTGTAACGATGGCGCCAGCATCTACGCCAGATGATAGTTGGTTTATCTTTCTGTGTGGTGCGATTGCGATATCGGCCATGATTTTACCGGGGATATCCGGTTCGTTTATATTATTGATGATGAAAAAATATGCCTACATTTTTAATGCGATAGGCTATTTTGAATTTTCGATTATATTACCATTTGTGTTTGGTATTATTACCGGTGTTGTTTTATTCAGTCGCATACTTTCATACTTGTTAAAAAGATTTTATCAACAGACGATTCTCTTTATAACCGGCTTATTAGTAGCCTCTTTGTATGTTTTATGGCCATTCCAGACACGGTTATACGAAGTTGTACGAAATAAGGAAAGACTTGTTTCATCTGTGCCTTATATGCCGGAAACATTCAGTAACCAGATATTATATTCACTTATCATGATGGCTACTGGTATAGTCCTGGTTATATTTCTTGATCAATTATCAGGGGAAGCGGGTACTATCCAAAACTAGACTTTGCGCATTCCTGAAACTTGATATACATTATAAGAGGCTGTTCGGTAATAAGTGAACTGGCTGCAATTGCTTCTACTCGGACTATTTTGATGCGCGATGTTCGTTAAATAGAATTATTATTCGCCTCAATCGGGCATCAAAATGTTCTCGAATAGAAATTCACTTTCGCTTCGATTCATTATCACCGAATAGCCTCTTAATTAGAGGGATTGCTATGCCATTATCAGAAGTCATATTAGTTATAATGGGTCTTTTGACCGTTGCGATGTTCGCAGCGGCCATTTGCAGAAATATCCCTGTGCCTTATACCGTGTTTCTGGTGATTATAGGTGTCATTCTCGGCTCTATTGCACGCCAAATTCCCGATTTAGAATTATTGCTTGAGTTTCAATTGACTCCTGATCTGGTCCTGTTTTTATTTTTACCTGCCTTGATCTTTGAATCCGCCATCAATCTGGATGCGCGTCAATTGATGAAAGATATTATTCCGGTGCTGATCCTGGCGATCCCGGCTTTGCTTATCTCCGCCGGACTCATTGGAACGGGACTTTGGATGATTCAGGATTTTAATATTTTTCATGCCTTGTTATTTGGGACCTTGATTTCGGCAACCGATCCCGTTGCTGTAATCGCCTTGTTCAAGGAGGTCGGAGCACCACAACGATTGACGATACTTGTTGAAGGTGAGTCGTTATTAAATGATGCAACTGCAATTGTTTTCTTTAATATTATTCTTGGATTAGCGATCACTGGACAATTTGCAGCATCCGATGCCGGCCATGCCGTGTTTGAATTTTTTAGAGTATTTCTGGGTGGTTTGTGTGTTGGCGCAATTATTGGAATTGTTTTGAGTGAATTACTGTATCGCATCCGGGCAGGTATGAGTTCATATCTGATCATGTCCATCGTACTGGCTTACAGTAGTTTCGCAATTGCAGAACATATCATGCATGTCTCAGGTGTTATGGCTGTAGTTTCAGCTGCAATAGCATTAGGTATATTAGGCGTAAGTCGTATTCCTCAAAGTGAACGCGAGACGATTGACGAAACCTGGGATGTTATAGCGTTAATTTGTAATTCACTTCTTTTCTTATTGGTTGGTTTGTCGGTTGATATCGCACAATTATATTTACATCTGGATAGTATCTTGATAGCAATAGTGTTGGTGCTAGTTGCGCGTGCAGCAGGAATTTATAGCATGGTGCCAGCTACAATAAAGATGTTTAAGTTACCTCATGTCTCTATGGGGGAACGTCATATCATGTGGTGGGGTGGTTTGAAGGGCGGTCTTGCTATTGCGATTGTTCTTTCTATCCCTATTGATATGCCGGGTCGTGACACGATCCTTTATGTAACGCTTGGTGTTGTTTTATTTTCATTGTTGGTAAATGCATCAACGATTAGACCACTAATGCAGAAATTGGGGTTTGATCGATTTACTGGTGAAGAAGTAGCAGAATTAAAACATGGATTAATACAATCGCAACAATATGCAGAAGATATACTCGAATCATTTCATAAGGCAAAATTGATTTCCCGCAGCACACAACAACTGATTCAGAAGAAGACGCAACAGATATTTAACATCAGCCACGATGAATCGGATAGCTATATTGAAACACGCCATGCCTATATAACGGCATTACGGATTGAAATGCAGGAACTCAAACATCTTTACGATATTGGTTTCTTGCAATACTACACATACATGAATATAAAGAATTCATTGCAGCGTGATCGGGAAACCTGGTCAACTAAATCAGGAGATAATTCATCTCTGCAAAAGGAAGAAAAACCCAATCCATTTGTTCGACTTGAAAATGCATTAATTAAACAATTGCGTGAACACGATTTTGCGGCTGGTATGTTGGCGCGCTATCAATACATGCGTTTTTCACAGAGTTTGCAACGAGATATTGCGGGTATATTAATTAGTGAAAAGGTAATAGAGCATATTACTAATACTGAGGATTTTCATACTGATCTGAAAATGGATGTTATTGATAAATACAAGCAACGATCAATGCGTCGCAAGACGCGCCTTGAAAAAGTAGCTGAAGATTTCCCCGAATTTTATTTGCGTTTTGAAACACGACTCTTTGCCAAGGTGGCTCTGGTGGCAGCAGAATTTTTTACTGAAGAAGCTCACCATAATGGGGAAATAGGTTCCAAGGTTTTTACCCATATTGAACGACGTATTAATGCGGCGATTGATGCATTACAACCAATTTCTGATCCTGCACCTAAATTAAAACCGCATGATTTGATTGGTATGGTACCTTTATTAAATGGTTTATCAAATGATTTGCTGGAACGTTTATCAAAACATGCTAAAGCGATGACCTTCTTACCCGGCGATCAGGTGATCGGCGAAGGTGAAAAGGGTGATTCACTTTATATTATTACACATGGCCTGGTATCGGTTTATAAAAATGAACATGAAGATGAGCCTATTGCCGAGTTAAGAGATGGTGATTTCTTTGGTGAAATGGCATTGTTAGGCACGCAAGTCAGGACAGCCAATGTTAAAACAGTAAAACCAACAACCTTTTTACGTTTGAGTCGAAAGGATGTGTTATCAATGGCTGATAATGACCCGGAACTAAAAGCCCGTCTGGAACAAATAAGTACGGCAAGACAAGCTACTGAATCTTGATTGTAATATTTGTATTACGTTGCAATACAATACATGACAGTAAAATCAAAAGGCAAAAGACTAAAATCAGGCTATTTCCATATTGGCTATAAGGCGTTTTACCAACAAATAATTTTACATTTGTGTGTAATGCATGTGGTTCAAATTGCGGGGATCGAGAAATAATATTGCCTTTATTATCAATTACAGCAGAGATACCTGTATTAGTGGCACGTAACAGGTAGCGACCACTTTCCAAAGCACGCATTCTTGCAATTTGCAGGTGTTGATGTGGCGCCATCGAGTCACCAAACCAGGCATCATTACTGACATTTATTAAAATGTTAGCATCAGGTAACGATTGTCTGATTTCATTTCCATACGCATCTTCATAACAAATACTCATACCAAAAATACCTTTATCTGTTTCAAAAAGTTTTTGCTTAGGGTCACCAGATGAAAAATCAGACATTGGAATTTTAAGGAAACGTAATATCTCACCAAGTATTGATTTAAATGGCAGATACTCACCAAAAGGGACGAGATGGTGTTTATGATAAAAATGATGCTCATTATCTATTAATAAAATACTGTTAAAATATCTATTTAAAGTTTGATCTTTATACGCAAGTCCACTCATAAACAGGGCATTTGAATATTGTCTCTGTTCAACAATGCGGCTAATAAAATCATCTGCAAGATGATATGAAGAAGGTATTGCAGTTTCTGGCCAGATGATGAGATCCGACGACCAGAAAGGTTTGCTTAAGCTTGAATATATTTCATATGTTTTTTGTCGTTGTTCCGGTTCCCACTTGATTTCTTGTGGTATAGCGCCTTGAACCAGAGTAACGCTGATGTCTTCTCCACTATTGTTTGTCCAGTTTATATCACTTAACAGCAGAGAAGATGTTGCGACCAGTATAAGTACAATACTACCAGTTATACGCTGTTTCAGATTCCCTGTAATGAATAATGTTATTGTTGATGCGATTAAGCAAACAATAAAAGTTATGCCGTAATCACCGACGACCGGTGCAAAGCTGGCTAATATACTATCAGTTTGACTGGTGCCAATGTTTAGCCAGGGGAAACCGGTTAAGATCCATCCACGACACCATTCAGTAAACAGCCATAATGCTGGCAAAATTATGACGTAATAATTTTTAAAAAATCGGACCGCAAGATAACCACACAAAGCCGGGTATAGTGAAATAAAAGCGATGAGAGAGTATGTAATAAACAGTGCGCCAATAACGTTAACACCACCAAACAAATTAATACTTATGTGTAACCAGTTAACGCCAATGCCAAACATGGCAAAACCAAACAGGTATCCCAGGATAAACGATTCACGTGTTGATCTCGTTCTGGACCAAAGATAAAAAAGTATACTTAGTGAAAATACAGTGAGAAAATAATAATCAAATGGAGCAAATGCAAAGGGAATCAGACTACCGGCGACTAAAGCGCACAATCTGCTTACAAACACTTTTTTTTGTAAAAAGCCCATCAGGGTAGATTATTACTAAACAGCCTCTTACCTATTCCTGTTCAGTCATTTCGTCCGGTAATTGTTCTGAATCAAGACGGGTAAAGAGTAACAGATGTACACGCCGTTTGTCTGCACGCAATACTTTTATTTTAAAACCTTCAAAATCGATGGTTTCTCCACGTTTGGGTAAATGCCCAAAGGCATTGATAACCATACCACCTATGGTGTCGTATTCATCGTCACTAATATTTGCGTTAAAGAAATCATTAAAATCTTCAATTAGTGTCATGGCTTTAACCGTATAGCGATCATTTTCGTGTATGCTGATATTGACTTCTTCTTCTTCAAGATCGTGTTCATCTTCAATCTCACCAATGATTTCTTCAATAACATCTTCTATCGTAACCAGACCAGCAACGCCAGTGTATTCGTCTATGACTATTGCCATATGATTGCGACTGGTACGAAATTCCCGCAGTAACATATTGAGTCGCTTACTCTCTGGTATAAAAACGGTAGCTCGCATCATATCCTTGATATCAAAATCTTTATCAGGATTTGCGTAATAATTTAGTAAATCCTTGGCCAATAAAATACCGACAATTTCATCATTAGAATCGCCAACGACAGGAAAGCGCGAATGGCCCGATTCAACTACAACCGAGAGGATATCTTCCGGTTCTGCATCATTTTCAATGACAATCATTTGTACACGTGGAACCATAATATCGCGTACTTGAATTTCTGAAACATGTAACGCACCTTCAATCATCAACAAGGCGTCAGGATCCAGTAAATTACGATGTTCAGAATTTCTTAATATCTCAATCAAGGCATCACGGTCAGCCGGTTCACGAGAAAACAGATTCGCAAAGCGCTTTAACCATTTTTTATAATTTATGTTTTTCTCGTCACTCATTATCCTGGAATCCGTAGTTGGACAGTATGTAGACGCCTACATGGACGTAGGCGATAGAGCAACGCCGGGAGCAGTTGCCGAGTAGTTCTGTTTGCTTGGCTGGCGTAGGGAAAGCATCGCTCCTGCGCGTCCTGCGCTCGCGATATTTGTGCTTCCATGCACGTCAATGAGCTAATGGCCGCTCCCTTAGTGACAAAATTGCCAGGAGCAAATTTTGAACAGTGGCGCAAAGCGACACTGGCCCAAAGGGCAAAGTCCAGGGATGGGCTTTGTAGTTTTTTCACATAGTCAGGCGGGCAAACAGGGCTGCTATAAATGCTGTGGCGTTTGGTGAATTTAAAAAACAGGTAATTAGTTATTGTTATCATTATCTTAAGTTCTACTCACAGCGGTCAACTGCGGAATCCAGGATTACTGTAGTTCTGTTTCATACGGATTTGCATAACCTATTTTTTCTAATATGCGAATTTCTTTTAATTCCATAGCATTGGCTTCATTTTCAGAATCATGGTCATATCCTTGTAAATGTAAGATTCCATGGATAATTAAATGAGCCCAGTGTGCCTCAATATCTTTTCCTTGATCTATTGCCTCTCGTTCAACAATCGGTGCACAAATAACAATATCACCTAACAGGTTTGGGGCCTGTTTTATCGGTTCTCCTATCGGGAAGGACAATACATTTGTTGCTGAATCTTTTTTGCGCCATGCTTTATTAAATTCCAGACCTTCTTTTTCATCAACAATCCTGAGAGTGATTTCTGCTTTCTTATGTTTTTCATCAAGTGCCTGATCTGCCCATTTAACAATTAATTCATTTTCAGGAAGTGATTTAAACCCTGAAGCATTCTGTATATCAATCATAATACTCATAATGATAAGTAATTATTAATCAGAATTACTAGATGAATCATGTTCATCATAAGCGTTCAAGATTCGTGCAACTAATGGATGACGAACAACATCTTTGGATTTAAAGAAAGTGAAACTGATTCCGGTTTCATTATTTAATACATCTGTAACATGCCGAAGACCGGATTGTTTGCCCGGCGGCAGATCAATTTGCGTTATATCTCCTGTAATTACAGCAGTTGAATTAAACCCGATTCGTGTCAGGAACATTTTCATTTGTTCGATAGTT
The DNA here is from genome assembly GCA_964392105.1 of uncultured Enterobacteriaceae bacterium. Taxonomy (GTDB): domain Bacteria; phylum Pseudomonadota; class Gammaproteobacteria; order Eutrophobiales; family Eutrophobiaceae; genus UBA7359. Next base: position 7,169 of record CAYMPA010000062.1, on the reverse strand, counting down.
GTATTTTGTGCTTCATCAAGAATAATAAATGCTTCATTGAGTGTTCTTCCTCGCATGAAAGCTAATGGTGCAACTTCTATAACATTACGTTCTATTAATTTTGCAACTTTTTCAAAGCCAAGCATTTCATACAAGGCATCATAAAGCGGTCGTAAATAGGGATCGATTTTCTGTGTCAGATCCCCGGGAAGAAAACCCAATTTTTCACCTGCCTCAACGGCAGGTCTTACAAGGACCAATCTTCTGGCACGATCCTGTTCCATAGCAGCAACCGCACATGCAACTGCAAGATAGGTTTTTCCTGTTCCAGCAGGGCCTATTCCAAAACTAACATCATGCGTTTGTATATTTGACAGGTAATGTTTTTGATTGGATGTACGACCACGAATTAATCCGCGCTTGGTTTTAATTGATACTTCTTCGGCGATTTCTTCTTCGAGTTCATCTTCAATCTGTATGCTTTGTAAATAAAGATGTACACTTTCTGATGACAGTGGTTCAGCCTCAGCGGCAGCGTACATTTCTTTTAAAATTTGTTCAGTAAGGTCGATTGATTTTTGGCTGCCACTTACATGAAAGTTGTTTCCACGGTTATTTATTTCTACCCCCATATATCGTTCAACCTGTCGCAAGTGTTTATCCAGAGGTCCACACAGGTTTGACAAGCGTTGGTTATCCGCAGGTTCGAGTAATAAATCGTTTGAAGTTGTGGGATTGATAGTCGTCTAAAGTTTGAATGTATTAGAGATTGGCAGCCTGATCCGGTGTCGCTGACTCAGGTAATGCACCACGTAAGGAATTTGGTAATGCCTCAGTAATTTCAATATCAACTAAATCACCTATCAGGTCTAGTGGACCTTTAAAATTTACAACACGATTATTTTCAGTTCTACCACAAAGTTCATCAGGATTTTTCTTTGATAGCCCTTCTACAAGTATAGACTGAATTGAACCAACCATAGCAGTACTGATTTTTGCGGCTTTCCGGTTAATGCTTGTTTGTAGTATAGATAGACGATCTTTCTTGACCTGCAAAGGTGTGTCGTCTTGAAGATTTGATGCAGGTGTGCCAGGACGTGGGCTATAGATAAAACTAAAAGAATGATCAAATCCGATATCATTAATCAAGTTCATTGTATCTTCGAAATCCTTGTCAGTTTCACCCGGGAAACCAATAATAAAATCAGAAGAAATACTCAGGTTTGGTCTTATTGCACGCAAGCGATTAATTTTATTTTTATATTCGAGTCGGGTATGTCCTCGCTTCATTAATGCCAGGATTCGATCTGAACCGCTCTGTACCGGCAAATGTAAATGATTAACTAGTTCTGGCACACGGCCATAAACATCAATCAAGCTATCCGAGAACTCAATCGGATGTGAAGTAGTAAACCGGATTCGATCGATAGCATCAACAGCAGCTACATATTCAATGAGTAATGCAAGGTCTGAAATGTGTCCATTATGCATTGCACCACGATAGGCATTTACGTTTTGTCCCAGCAGATTAATTTCGCGTACATCTTGCTCTGCCAGTTCAACGACTTCGGTAATAACATCATCAAAAGGTCGGCTAACTTCTTCGCCACGGGTATATGGCACGACACAAAAGCTGCAATACTTACTACAACCTTCCATGATTGAAACAAAGGCACTGGGTCCTTCTGCTTTTGGGCTTGGCAGATTGTCAAATTTTTCAATCTCGGGAAATGAGATATCAACGATAGATTTACGGTTCTGAATGACATCAGCATACATTTCAGGTAGTCGATGCAGGGTTTGTGGTCCAAATATGATATCCACAAATGGGACCCGATCGAGAATTGCAGTGCCCTCCTGGCTTGCAACACACCCGCCGACACCAATAACAAGATCCGGATTGGTTTTCTTTAAAGGTCGCCATCGTCCAAGCTGTGAAAATACCTTTTCCTGTGCTTTTTCCCGAATCGAGCAGGTATTCAACAGGATCAAATCGGCCTCAGACGGGTCGTCTGTCGTCGTCATATTATGGGCCGCTTCCAGAGAATCCAGCATCCTGGCTGAATCATACTCGTTCATCTGGCATCCCAGGGTTTTGATGTATAGCTTCCGACTCATGAAAACCTAAATATATGGCAGAAAAGGGCTGGCTAAATTACACGTTCTATATGCTGATTTCCAGCCAATAATAGCATATGAATACCTCTGAAAATGCCTATTTATCGCAATAGCTGCGTCAGCTCGGCAACTGCTCCCGGCGTTGCTCTACCTCCTGCGTCCATGCAGTCGTCCGTGCTCAAATGACCGCCAGGGATGGTGGGAATGCAGTTTTTGCAGGAGCAAAAAACTGCCCTCTGTATTCCGGTTCTCGGCTTTGGCATCCTGCGTCGCTCTCGGTCTCCGTTCCAGACTCGACTCTACCGATTACGTCCATGTAATCGTACCTCCTGCACACCCCCTCAAGTGGGTACCGAGGTCCGTTGCTCTTACAAAAAATTAGTCTATTTTCAGAAGCATCCATAAAAGTATGGGTATTCGAAGATGTGAGCTAAACTAGGCATTTTCTCCTGACTTTGTCAGTTCTGCCTCAATTTGTTTCAGCCTTTCCCGAAGTTGGTCACGTTCCCGACCTATTTCTGCGGTTTCTGCCAAGGCATCAAATGCAGATATTTCAGCATGTTCGGCCCGTGCAATTAATTCCTGACGTTGTTTACTCAGTTCGATTTCGCGTTTACTGGGTCCTAACAGGTCACGAAACAGTTTCACGATCCCGGCGCCTGCCAGTTCATTATGACTGGCAGTAAATAATTCATCAGACCCCCCATCACTATATTCCGAAAATTCCGGATTTGATAAAAACTCACGTAATTGTGATTGTAATGATGAAGCGAGAGAATTCAGTGATTGATCCAGTTCTTCATGTTTTAGAATGGAATCAATAAGTAATTTAAATTTACGAGCTTCTTGATAGCCGTTAATATCTGTTTCAAATTCAATCTTCATTTGGATGTTATCGTTTCCAGACTCAATTACAATATAGCTTAAGGGTGCCTCTAAAAATAGTAATTTTTCCGTGACCGGTTTTTGCTCGGCAGCTGCTCCCGACGTTGTTCTACCACCTACGTCCGTATAGGCGTCCTGCAAAACCGGCATTGCCTGCATGGACCTCGGTACCCCCTTGAGGGGTGTGCAGGTACTTGGGATTTGTCGGGAACAAAAATGACCGCCATGGAAGGCGGAAATGTCGAAAATGCATGAGCATTTTTCGACCCTGACAGTACATCCTTGTATATTAAGTCAAGCAGTGACATCAAATGATCATGCAATAAGACAATGCAGATAATTCAAAGATTCAACATAACACTGATTTTATGTCTCTATTGTTCTCTGGTTAATGCAGAAACGGAAACGATAGGTCTTGCAATTACAACTACAGCAGAAAACTCTGGCAGAAGTTTTTTTCTGGATGCGACGATTTCTTCTTTCAATCTTATTATTAATTTCGACAGATCCCTGTTTTATGTTGTCTGGACTTCACTAAAGGTCTCACTTATTGCTGTATTCATAGCAACCTTGATCAGTCTTCCACTCGGTATGGTCGTTGCGCTGAATAATTTTACAGGTAAAAACTTTTTAATGGCATGTCTGAATACCCTAATGGCATTACCCACGGTTGTTGTTGGTTTATTGTTATATGGGATACTAAATCGTCAGGGGATGTTAGGCAATATGGGTTTGTTATACACACCCATTGCCATAATTATTGGTCAATGCGTCTTGATTACTCCGGTTATCTGGAATCTAAGTATTGCGGCAGTCAATAGTGCGGATCCAAGATTGGCCAGAACCTGTTCTTCACTTGGTGCGAATTACTTTCAACGTGGCATTATTTATATGAGCGAAGTTCGCTTTGCCTTGATTGCTGCTGTGGTTACAGGCTTTGGACGGGCAATTGGTGAAGTTGGTATCGCTATGATGTTAGGTGGAAATATTGATGGCTATACCCGCACAATGACAACCGCAATTGCGTTGGAGACAAGTAAGGGTGATTTTGAATTTGCACTGGCGCTTGGCTTCATGTTGCTACTTGTTGCTTTCATTATTAATACAATGCTTCAACAATTTCAGCTGAAAAGATCATGACAAGCCTGTATCAGTTAAAAGATATCACATTTAATTACGGTACGGATTTTAATCTTACTGATATAAATGTTGAGATAAAAAAATCGAATATAACGGCAATTGTTGGACCAAATGGATCCGGGAAAACCAGCCTGTTAAATATTCTTTCATTCCTGAACTTTCCGCATAATGGTTCTATTTTATATAATGGAACAAAGTTAAGACGAGATAATCTTGAACAGTTCAGAAAGACTGTCGGTTATGTTCAGCAAAACCCATATCTCTTAAGAGGAACGATATTTAAGAATCTCGAACTTGGTTTAAAGCTGAAACATATCGATAAAGAAACTCGAAGCAATAAGGTTGTTGAAGTAATGCAGTTATTAGGCATCACTGATTTATCTGATCGGACCGCACGTTCTTTATCCGGAGGTGAAGCACAAAAAGTAGCTATAGGGCAGGTGCTTGTTCTGGAGCCTGATGTCTTGATACTGGATGAACCGTTTACACATCTAGATAAAAATTCAATCCATGATCTTGAACAATTCATTATTACGTTAAAAAATGAATTGCAAAAAACAGTGATTTTCACAACACATAACCAGATACAGGCACAATGGTTAGCCGATGATGTCTATAGTGTTGTTAGAGGAATGTTATTTGAGACTCATTTGGTTAATCTTTTTAATGGTGCATTGGATACGGGCAGCAATAAATTCAATACAGGTAAACAATTGATAACCATCCCTGATGGTATTGAGCAGGCAGATCATATTGCAATAGATCCCAGGCAAATCGTGTTATCAAAACAGAAACTTGATTCCAGTATGCAAAACAGCTTTTCTGGCAAAATAACCGGAATGGCTGAGGAAGATGGGCAGGTTAAAATAAGCATTAATACAGGTGAACAAATTCAGGCCATTATCACACATAAAGCACTTGAAGAAATGGCATTGTCTATTGGTGGCGAAGTGTGGATTAGCTTTAAAAGTTCATCAATACTGATATTCTAGGCATAAAGGTATCTTGTCGGTGATTGTATGGAAGAAGAACTGAGAACGCTTCAAAATGCTGCAGACATAGCAAGCGAAATTGCCGTTAATTACGGATTTCAATTTTTTGCTGCACTTGTCATTCTTATCATCGGCTGGCAGGTATCCAGGTGGGTTGCCTCTTTGGTATTAAAGTTATGCAATCGTTTAAACCTTGATATCACACTGTCAAAATTCTTTGCGGGTCTTGCAAAGACAACCATTCTTGTTTTTGTCGTTATTATTGCAATGGGCAAGTTCGGCATTACGATTACACCATTTATTGCTGCGCTCGGTGCTGTTGTCTTTGGTAGCACACTTGCATTACAAGGCCCCATCTCGAATTATGGTGCTGGCTTGACTATTATTCTTACACGTCCTTTTGTCGTCGGGGACACTATTCGTGTTACCAATGTTATTGGTATCGTTGAAGAGATTAAACTGGCCTATACTATATTAAGTAATGAAGATGGGGAACAGATTACTATTCCTAATAACAAGATTATCGGTGAAGTAATATACAATTCATCAGCAAATTTAATTGTCGAACAATCGATAACGATTAGTTATGACGATGATCCGGAAAGAATAATTCAAATTATTCTAGAGCAATTGGGAAAACATGAAGCAGTTGTATCAGATCCACAAGTTCAGGCAGGAATTGAACGGTTTGCTGAATTCGGGATTGAGTTAGGTATTCGTTATTGGATTCCAACGAATAAGTATTTTGAATTGAAATATAATATTAATAAGAAGATTTATGCTGCTCTTCAAGATGAAAACATTACTATTCCTTATCCAAGACAAATGATTCAGGTAGAAAACAATAGCTAAGCGAATAATTATTTATCAATTTACTAAAGTGTAATAATAAGTTTTTTTGTAATTGCTGTACTTTAATGCCAAATATTTGGCAAAGGGGGAAAGGAAAATGACGACACCAGTAAACAAGGTTAACGGTATTGGTCCAAAGACGACTGTATTTTTGAGGAATCAAAATATTACTACTGTAGAAGCATTGATAAAGTTTGGAGTAGCAAAATTGGCGCTTGCACCGGGATTTAGTAAAGGTCGTGCCGTAACTGTTATTAATGAGGCAAAAATATTAATTGGAAGTGCTCAGTCACAAGCAACAGCAAAGTCTTCCAGCAAGGTAAAAACAAAATCTGAAAAACCAGATAAGAAAGGTAAAAAGAATAAGAAAAATAAAAAATCAAAGAATAAAAAAGGTAAAAAAGACAAAAAGGATAAGAAAAAAGACAAGAAAAAGAACAAAAAATAATGCCAGGTAAAGAATAATTCATATCAGTTTTACGGTAGTAGATATACATATTCTTATATTGAAGTACTGGACTGAGTATTATCAAGAACTCGGTTGCACAATCCTTTATACCAAAACTTAATATACTGGCTGATGTAGAACAAGCTTTATCAAAAACATAATTTGTTGTGAGCAATCTTAATAAGGTATTGTTCATACATGTATAATGCTATTTTTAACAAATACATTTATATAAAGGTTTAGGTAAAATTTATGCCATTAGTAAACATATCAATTTTAAAAGGTAAATCTCCTGAATACATAAAAGCAGTCGCTGATGGAATTAATACAGCAGTGATAGAAACAATGGGGTTTCCGGAGGATGATCGTTATCAAATAATCCATGAATGCGAACCACATTGTTTGCAACTGCAAGAACGCAGTGGCGATAGAGTCATGATGCATTTGATAATGAGAAGCGGTCGTTCTGATGAATCGAAGCAGGCATTTTATGCGAAAGTTGTGGAAAATCTTGCACGTGATCCAGGAATTGATCCAGCCAATGTTTTAATATCAATTGTTGAAAATAAGGATATAGATTGGTCATTCCGAGATGGAATTGCACAATTCGTAGTCTAGAATAAATTCAGCACCCCTTCAGTGGAAGGGGTGCGTACTAATAATAATGGCAAGTAACTTTGAATTCGAATTCGATATATTAGTTATTAACTATAATAGTCACTTGCAGTACACGTTCCCTGTACCAAATACCGGTT
>CAYMPA010000061.1:0-15684 GCA_964392105.1 uncultured Enterobacteriaceae bacterium | reverse complement strand
GAATCTGCTCAAAAACTTTCTGAAGAATATGAATGGCTGGATCTGAAACCATTACTTGGTGATTATCACGGTGGCCTTGATAATTTACCTACGACTGCCGGATCACACCTGTATGTTTTCCTCGGTAGCACCATAGGTAATTTTGAACCACATGATGCATTGGCCTTTATAAAAGAGATCTATAAAGTAATGCGTCATGGTGATCATTTATTAATCGGAGTTGACCGCGTAAAAGAAACTAATGTTTTACATGCCGCTTATAATGATGCACAGGGATTTACTGCTGAATTTAACCTGAATGTTCTACGTGTACTGAATCGGGAATTGAATTCAAATTTTAATATTGGTGCATTTACTCACTATGCTGCATTTAATACTGATGAGGAAAGGATTGAGATGCGACTGATTTCAAAGTCTGTTCAGGAAGTACAGATCAATGAACTCAATGTATCAATCCGCTTTGATCGGGGAGATGACATATTGACTGAAATTAGCCAGAAATATACATACACTGGTATTGAAAATATGTTAACAGAAGCAAATTTTTCGATTACAGATCATTACGAAGATGAGAATGCTTATTTCTCTTTAGTCCTGGCGTCTAAGTAACCGTTTGTGAGGCAGCTCCGAAACCAGAATGGTGTTTGATAGAAACAGTCCTTTATATGTTATTGATTGTATTATTTTTTAAAGCGATTATCAGCAGAATCAAAAAAGGTTATATCGCACCGGATATATATGGCACGTGCCATAAAACAAACTGTTAGAATTCAGAGAATATCATGCAGGAACAAAGCAGTTCATTTTTAACAACCTTTTTAAAGCTGGAGAGCGCCGGTGGAATTCTCCTTTTTCTCTCAGCATTTTTTGCCATAGTCTGCGCCAATACCTTTCTATCGATTTATTACGAGTTGCTACTATCAACACCTTTTGAAATCCGTCTAGGTACAATTGGGATAGCTAAACCCTTATTGCTTTGGATTAACGATGGTCTCATGGCTGTGTTCTTTTTCCTCGTTGGACTTGAGTTAAAGAGAGAATTGATTGAGGGAGAGCTATCGGACAAGCGAAATATTATCTTGCCTGGTGTAGGAGCAGTTGGTGGGATGTTGATACCAGCGCTTATATATCTTTACTTTAACGCCAATGACAGCGTAGCCATAAAAGGCTGGGCAATACCAGCTGCAACGGATATCGCCTTTGCATTAGGGGTGTTAACTTTACTTGGCTCACGTGTTCCAGTTACAATAAAAATTTTCCTGACCTCACTTGCGATCTTTGATGATATTGGCGCAATAATAATCATAGCATTATTTTATACTTCTAAAATATCGTTAAACGCATTGGTCGTTGTCGCTTTGTGTATCCCTGTATTAGCACTTCTAAATAAACGAAATGTTATATCTAAAAGCCCTTATATTTTAATTGGCATTATTATGTGGGTGGCGACGCTTAAATCTGGAGTCCATGCGACACTTGCCGGTGTTATCCTGGCTATGTTCATTCCTATTCGTTCTAAGAGTGACCCAAGTATTTCCCCACTGAAAAGTATGGAGCATGATTTACATCCGGTCGTTGCTTTTATTATTCTTCCTGTTTTTGCATTTTCTAATGCCGGTATAAGCTTTAGCGGCGTTGGGGTGGAGCAAATACTTCATAGCGTCCCAATTGGAATAGCACTCGGCTTATTTTTTGGAAAACAAATTGGTATCTTTGGTGTTTGTTGGTTATTTATAAAACTTAAAATTGCCAATTTGCCTAACGGAATGAATTGGCTAAGTTTATATGGTACGGCTGCCCTTTGTGGTATTGGATTCACTATGAGCCTGTTTGTTGGCTCGCTTGCCTTTGAAGAAACGGGTGCCAATCTACTCTTCGATGAGAGACTCGGGATTATTATTGGCTCGCTTGCTTCAGGGATAGCAGGCTATTTGATTCTTGCATTTACCTTACCTTCTAACAAGTCAATGCAGCCGAACGCGAACGCGTTGAACTAGCACCACTTTGATGGGTTAATAGAAACCGTTATTCTTCAGCCAACCACTTGCTCGAAATCTGCTCTGCCATGGTTGGATTATCAATATACAGATTCCTATTTCCCTGTAGTTCTTCGATTAGATTATTACGTAACATCTCCTGGTTACTTGGTGGATCCAGACGATTCCAGCGTTTAAGCTCATTCAGCATTTTCTTTTCAATTGGAACTCCGTATTGGGTATGCATATAAAAAATTGATCGGGCAATATTGCCACGTGCTATAGGACGTGGCTCAGTAATTCCGAGATAACGTTCAAAATCGCAATTTTCGTAGCGCCAATCCTCTCCTTCTATCATTCCAAATGCTGTATCACGTCGCGCAACGTCTGCATCCTGCCAAACGGGATAAAGATTATGCATATCTGCTTCCATACGGGTAAATCGTGATTTCTTATCAAGTCGACATTGGCGGCGACTTTCACAATTTACATGTTTCAACATCCAGCTTACAGGGTAGATTTGTTCAATAACAAATAAACGACCATCTGTTAGTTCGACAGCGTGATCAAATCGATAGCCACAATACAGTGACCAGCCGCCATTGGCATAGAGGTCATTCCAGAAGGTATTTACGGCGACTTCGTCGTAACTTTCGACGGGTAGTGTCTCGGCAAAATTATTGTTGAGAACACTAACCAGAAATAAAAGTGAGATTATCTGCACTGAGCGAAACACATTAATTAATTATATTTATTGAGTATTATTAGCATTCTTAGGTTAATCATACTACCAGACTGCTTTAAAATGTGAATATGACCATATAAGGCTGTATATTCGAGCTTCTTTTTACTGAACAATCCGAAATGACACGCATCCGCAATAAATTAACACACAAATTATGCCACCTGCTAATTGCCTGCCTGGTGGCAAGCTTGAGTGGTTGTTCGGATGGCTTGTCACAACTCGAACGAATCCAGTCCCGCGGAAGTTTACGTGTCGCATTAATAGCAACACCACCTCTCTATTTCCCCGATGAATCACTGGTTCAAGGTTATGATTATGAAATCATAACTAGCTATGCGACGTCAATTGGTGCAAAGCTCAAAATAATCAGGGCCAATACCGCCAGAGAAATTATCACCCTGTTGAAACAAGGCAAGGCTCATATTGGCATTGCTGGCAGTTTGCCACCCTATCCTGATGATAAAATTCTAAATGGAACGGCATATAACGAAGATGAATGGTATGTGATTGGTAATCGTAAAAATAAATTACCGAAGTCAATAGAAGACATTACACCCAGTACAATCATTGTGGCCAAGGGAAGTAAACCTTCATTAGTCTTATCTAATCTCAAACCTGAACACCCATCACTTTTTTGGCTTGAATTACCAGATGGCAATACCCGGCAGGTACTGGAACAGGTTAACCTGAATAACTTCAAACTCAGTGTCATTGATGCTGATATTTATACTTATTATCGATACCTGTACCCTGAAATAAAAATTGCATTCACCTTGCCAAGGCAATATCCATCACACTGGCTTACCTTAAATAATGGTGACATTTCCATTTCAAATTCTATAAATGATTTTATTAATAGATATAAACTTAGTGGCAAACTGGAACAACAATATATCACTTATTTTCATCATCTTAATGTCTTTAATTATATCGATAGTCTTTATTATCTAAGACTTATTAAAGAAAAACTTCCGCATTACAGCCGTTATTTTAAAAATGCGGCGATCAATAATGGATTCGATGAGCGTTTCCTTGCTGCTGTAAGTTATCAGGAATCACATTGGAATGAGAAGGCACGTTCGCATACCGGTGTTCGAGGATTAATGATGCTGACCCAGGAAACAGCCAAACGTGTTGGTGTTGAGAACCGCCTGGATCCAGAACAAAGCGTTATGGGTGCTGCAAAGTATCTGAACATATTGAAAGAATCATTACCAGAAATAATCCAGGAACCTGATCGTTCATGGATGTCATTGGCAGCATACAATATTGGTTTAGGACATCTGGAAGATGCTCGTGTGATAACGGAGTCTCTGGGAGATAACCCAAACATCTGGATCGATGTTGAAAAACATCTCCCAAAACTCAGTCAAAAGAAATGGTTTGAAAAAGCCAAACACGGACATGCCAGAGGTCATGAACCGGTTGAGTTTGTCAGGAGAATAAGGCGCTATTACGATATTTTGCGTTTGTATCAACAGGAAGAATTATTGGAAAAACTGGACAAGCCACTGGAACTGGATAAATTACAGATCATTTCACCGGTGTTTTAGTTTATGTTGTGGGCTGACTCATCTTCCTCTCATATCCCTGGCTAAATTCACTGGCAAGTACCTCCGCTTCCGACACCTGACCTTCTGATAACTTATCATGCACACGTGTTTTTGCTTCATGTATATGCGGATCATCTGAATCATTAGCCAACAATAACCATGCATAGGCGCGCAGATAATCTTTTTCCACTCCCAATCCTTTTACATAACGCACGCCTAACATATGTTGAGCCTTTTGGTATCCTTGCCTGGCAGCCTTTTCAAACCATGAGCATGCAATCGCTTCATCTTTATGTACACCTTGTCCATTAACATAAAGATGACCCAAACGATACTGTGCTTTGTTATAACCTGCTTCTGCTGCTATCCGGTAATATTTGGCAGCCTCTATTTCATTGATAGGCATACCAAGGCCAAAGGCATGGAGCTTGCCAATTTGATAATTAGCCTTGGCATATGATTGTTTAGCGGCTAATTGGAAGCACCTTTCAGCTGCCTTGAAATCCTGGGGGACACCTAGTCCATTTACATAAAAAAGTCCCATATTAAATTGTGCGCGTGCATAACCTTGCTTTGCAGCAAGTTGATGCCATTTAAATGCTTCTTCATCATCCTGTTGAACACCAAGGCCACCACCATACATCAACGCAAGGTTATATTGTGCCTTGGCATAGCCCTGGTTGGCCGCTTTCTGATACCAACGGGCAGCTTCTTTCTCATTTGTCTCTTTACCCTGTCCTTGTGCTAACATTAATCCAACATTAAGTTGCGCCTTCATATGTCCCTGATCAGCAGCACGTAAATACCATTTCAATGCCTCTGAATCGTTTCTCGGTACACCTATGCCTTTAGAATACATAAATGCCAGATTGTAGCGCGCTCCAGCATGACCAAGTTCAGCTGATTTAAGATACCAGTCAAAAGCCTGCTTATAATTTTTTTCTACACCAAGGCCGTGTTGGTAACACCAGGCCAGATTTGCTTGTGCAGTTGCGTTATCTTTTTGTGCTGATTTGGTTAACCATTTAGCAGCCTGTTCATGATCTTCGGGCACACCTATTCCACGCAGATACATTTGACCAAGACGCGATTGTGCCTTACTCGAATCCTGTTCAGCTGCTTTTTGATACCAATATGCCGCCTGTCCCTGATCGAGTGGGACACCTAAGCCATTCTCATAAAGATCAGCTAATTGAAGCTGTGCATCAGCTTCACCAGCATTGGCATCGTTTGTTAGTGCAGATAGCTGAACATTCATACAATCAATATTCCTTTACACTGAATAACCACCTGTAAAAAGCTTAGCCTGTATCACCCTGTTTTGTATAGTAAATCATTACTATGATTATCAATTTAATAACACATGCATGACTTCTGATAGACTCCTGAACCATGTCAGAAGATTCTAAATTACATAGTTTTAGCCAACTCGGCCCAGATACAATCATTAATGCGATTGAGTCATTGGATTATATCTCCGATAGCAGAATTCTTGCGCTTAACAGCTATGAAAACCGTGTATACCAGGTAGGAATCGAAGATGAGGCACCAATTATCGCCAAATTTTATCGGTCAGGTCGCTGGACTGATGAAATGATCAAGGAAGAACACGCATTTGCGTTGGAATTAGCAAACTCTGAAATTCCTGTTGTTGCACCTTTGCTTGTTAATAACGAGACGATATTCAAGTTTGAAGATTATCGATTTTCAATTTATCCGCGTTTCGGCGGATATGCACCCGAACTGGATAACTCGGATCACTTATTGCAGTTAGGTAGAATACTGGCCCAGTTACATAATATCGGTGAAACCAAAAACTTTGAAACAAGACCAAGTCTGAACATTGAAGATTTTGCAATCAGGCCTGCCAGCTATTTATTGGAAAATAATTTCATTCCAGTATATTTGGAAAACGCCTATTCAACACTTATTGATGATCTTATTATAAGGATTACAAACTGTTTCGAACAAGCCGGGAACTACAATTCTTTAAGACTACATGGAGATTGTCACCATGGTAATGTGTTAACCCGTGATGATAAATTCTACATAGTTGATTTTGATGATACTCGAACAGGTCCGGCTGTACAGGACATCTGGATGTTCCTGTCTGGTGATCGACACTATATGACTGCCAGACTTAATGATATTATGGATGGTTATACGGAATTTCGTGATTTTGATCCACGTGAACTACACTTAATTGAAGCACTCAGAACATTAAGGCTGATTTATTATGCCGCATGGTTAGCACAACGTTGGGATGACCCGGCTTTTCCAATTGCCTTTCCATTTTTTAATACACAGAATTATTGGGAAGATCAAATACTGAGTCTACGTGAGCAGGCTGCATTGATGGAAGAACCGCCACTTATATTGCAATCAAATTAATAAAAAAATAATTACTTATGGCAACGACGATAAATACAAAACACACGCTGACTGAAATAGCTGGTATTAAAAAAGATGTAAAAGAATATAACTGGCAATATATTCTCGATATAGCAAAACAACATAAACGCCAATTGATTATGGCAAATGTCATTGCGGTTATTGCCACACTGGCAAGTGTGCCTGTCCCATTATTAATGCCTTTATTGGTTGATGAAGTGTTGTTAGACAAGCCTGGTATTTTTGTTAATTTTATTAATAGCCTTACACCATTGTCATTACACGGACCTGTGCTTTATATATTATTTATTCTTGTTGTTACCTTGTTCTTGCGTCTTACCGCATTAGTCCTGAATGTTATTCATACAAGACAATTTACAATTATTGCCAAAGATGTAATTTATATTATTCGACGGACACTGCTATCTCGTATGAATAGTGTTTCGATGTCTGAATACGAAACACTGGGGAGTGGAACTGTTGCTTCTTATTTTGTGACAGATCTTGCTACAGTCGATGAGTTTGTTGGATCGACAATCAGTAAATTGTTAATAGCTATCCTGACAATAATCGGCGTTGCCATTATTTTACTCATAATGCATTGGCAGATCGCGCTGATAATACTCTTTGCCAACCCAATAGTGATTTATTTCACTACTGTATTAGGTAAGCATGTAAAGGAATTAAAGAAACATGAAAACTCGGCCTTTGCCATATTTCAACAATCTTTAATTGAAACACTCGACTCTATTCACCAGATACGTGCCAGCAACAGGGAAAAACATTATTTAACACGCGTTATTGAACAAGCCAGAGATGTAAAAGATCATGGCATTGCTTTCGCCTGGAAAAGTGATGCAGCAAATCGTTTAAGTTTTGTCGTGTTTCTATTTGGTATTGATATCTTCCGTGCCGTCTCAATGATCATGGTTATTTTTTCCGGATTAACAATTGGACAAATGTTTGCTGTATTTGGTTACCTCTGGTTTATGATGGCACCGGTACAGGAAATTCTGAATATTCAATTTGCCTTTTATAATGCCAAGGCTGCGCTGGGGCGCATCAATAAGTTATTAAAACTTGAACAGGAACCCAGCTATCCACATATCATTAATCCGTTTGAAGACAAGAATACAGTTGGCATAAATATCTCTGGCCTCCATTTTGCGTATGGCGATGGCATGGATGTGTTAAATGGCATTAATCTTGAAATTGAGCCGGGAGAGAAAGTTGCGCTTGTAGGTGCGAGTGGTGGAGGTAAATCTACTTTGGTACAAGTATTAATTGGCTTGTATCCCTCGAAGAGTGGCAACATCTTTTATGGCGGCGTTCCGGTAACACGTATTGGCCTGGATGTCGTTCGCGAACATGTTGCCACTGTTTTACAAAATCCGGCACTGTTTAACGATAGTGTCAGAATTAATTTAACATTGGGACGCAAACTTGAAGATAAACAGTTATGGCATGCACTTGAAATTGCTCAATTGAAAGAAACCGTTGAACAACTGCCTGACAAGCTGGATACAATTGTAGGACGTCAGGGTATACGATTATCCGGTGGGCAACGACAACGGCTCGCTATTGCGCGTATGGTATTAAGCGAACCCAATGTGGTCATACTTGATGAAGCGACATCGGCATTAGATGCTGAAACAGAATATCACCTGCATACTGCCCTTGCCGATTTCCTGTACAACAAAACAACGATCATTGTTGCACATAGATTAAGTGCGATTAAACAAGCCAATCATGTTTATGTTTTTGAGGCAGGGACAATCGGTGAACAAGGTACGCATCGTGAGTTATTATCCCAGGATGGTCTTTATGCAAAACTTTATGGTGTCAGGCAATCACATACATAAATTATATTAGAGCAGGGTTTAGAAGCTATTTGTTAATAATATTTCGAAACGACAAATCTGTCTGGAACAGATTTGAACAGCCGTTAGGCTGGCCCGTAGGGCGAAGGGCAGGATGCCCGGAGTCAAATGATCCTGTTTGAGGTGAATTTTGCAATCGATTGAGGCGCACCCCAAGGGTATTTCCTGCGGGCAATAGTTATTCTATTTAACGACAAATCGCCAGGATGATCGATTTGCACGGTTGAAAGCCGCCCCGAAGGGGTGCGACACAGGGAAGTGCCGCATGTAATCGAGTGTGAAATTACACCAAATAGGAATACTCCTCAAGGGAGTACTAAAAAGAACATTTGCAGCCGGAATCATTATTACCAGACAGCCTCTCCATGACTAATCTATTAATTGTTGCAATTTAAATGCAACCAACTCACTGATAAAAACCAACATATCCAGCTCTTCACCAACTCCATATTGGTCTCGCTCACCACTACCCAACACAAATAACCCATTCCAGTTGGTTTGCTTAATCGGGACCACCAGGTTTGATTTGATCTTGTCCGTATCCTTGTTAAATAATATCTGTAGTTGTTCTGTTTGCAGGCTACTACAGAGTGGTTTATTTCTGTTGAGTAATTCTGTAAACATGAAACGTATTTTTGATTCATTATTATGAAAATGAATCCCGCCAATATGTTCAGTTTTCAAGTTTGCATTGAAAATAAACAACTTGACCCGAGTTGCAGCAAACCATTTACCCAAACTTAGACATAGCAAACGATATAATTCGACCACGGTTTCTGCTTTAAGTAGCTCAAACGTGAATTGGTAAATATATTACCGTAAATGGTGGTGTGTGATCGATAAATCATCGTTTTGTTTTATAGATTTTTTAAGCTCATTATTCTCTTCACGTAATAAGGCAACCTGACGCTCAATTAAAGAGTGAACATTCCCTTCTAATGCATGTGGAATGGTTAATTGTTTGAGTACAGACTGATTTTGTATGAAAAATTCAGGATTTGCAGTTAGATAGGCAACGACACTTTCTGCTGAAAGCGTAATATCCTTGTTCTTGTTAGTATATGAGTATGTCAACTTAATATAATCAAGATACTATATAATCAGTTCAGTATAGTCGAAATTTATTCATGATAATTAAATATCTTCCAGTTATGCGTAATATTTTTCCGTGTGTGATTTTGTTGGCAAGTATTTGTGCTTGTCAAAACCAGAATAAAGAATTAATAGCAATTAGTGGCATGACTATGGGGACAACATATTCTGTCAAGATTGTACCCAACAATATTGTTCTTGATAAAAGCGTAATACATGCCGATATTGAAGAAATACTGACTGATATTAATCAGGCAATGTCGACATACATCGATGACTCGGAATTATCTCGTTTTAATCAATCAAAAATCACCGACTGGCAAAACCTGTCTGAGGATCTCTATTTTGTTATTGAGCATGCTAATAATGTCAGCTTGATCACAAATGGTGCATTCGATGTCACTGTCGGGCTTTTGGTCAATCTTTGGGGGTTCGGTCCTGATCCATTTACGCGAGAGATACCAACAGATTCGGTAATACAATCCATAAAACAACATACAGGTTATGAAAATATTGCCTTTGATAAATCATCAAGTCAGATTTCAAAATCTGACCCGGATATCTATATCGATTTATCCGGTATTGCTAAAGGTTTTGCTGTAGATGAGATTGCAAGTTATCTGGATAAACAAAATTATCAAAATTATATGGTAGAGATCGGGGGCGAGGTCATTGGCAAAGGTACAAAAGCCAATCAAAAAGCTTGGCAGATTGGAATTGAACAGGCCAATCCACTCAAGCGCTCAGTTCAACGAATCATTAACCTGGAAAACCTTGCTATGGCAACATCAGGTGATTACCGGAATTACTTTGAAAAAGAGGGTACACGTTACTCCCATACCATTGACCCGATGACTGGATACCCCATTAATCATAAACTTGCCTCTGTCACTGTTCTGGATAAATCAGCTATGCACGCCGATGCCCTGGCGACTGCCTTCATGGTATTAGGTCCGGTGGAAACACTATCTTTGGCAAATGAACTCGGTATTGCTGTTTATTTAATTATCAAAACCGAAACAGGTTTTGAAGAAAGATATAATGATCACTTTAAACTTTTTTTATCCGACTAAATGAATTCACTTATATTCCTTGTACTACTCGCACTTGCTGTCTGGTTTTGGCAGGACACACTACGAGCACGCGAACTGGCAGTATCTCGTACTCGTCGATATTGCCAGGACATTAATTATCAATTTCTGGATGAATCCGTCGCCTTGATATCTTTAAAACCGGGCAGGGATCTTTCAGGAAATTTTGCATTTCATCGATATTATCATTTTGAATTCAGCCTGGATGGACATAACCGTTTTAGTGGTACCGCCTATGTGATTGGTCATCACTTGCAATCGATACAGCTTGATCATCCAGATGGTACAATCATAGAAGAAAAAAAAGATTAATAAGTATATATTATTAGAGAATTTGACTATGCCTTCATTTGATGTTGTTTCTGAAATTGATCAACACGAACTTACTAACGCGATTGATCAGGCGAACAGGGAAATAAGTAATCGCTTTGATTTCAAGGGGACCAATTCAAAAATCGAAATGGTCGAGGACACTCTTACCATTATCTCTTCTTCCGAATTCCAGGTGAAACAGATTAACGATATCCTGGAAACCAAGGTATCCAAACGTGGCATTGATATTCGTTGTCTGGAATATGATGAAATCACTGAAAATAATAATGAAGCACGACAAGTAGTAGTCATTAAAAAAGGAATCGAAAAAGAGCTTGCCAGAAAGATTGTAAAAATGATTAAGAGCAGCAAACTAAAAGTACAAGCTGCAATACAGGGAGAGCAGGTACGTATAACAGGAAAAAAACGTGATGATCTGCAACAAACTATTGCTGAATTAAAAGACGCAAAATATGATATCCTCTTACAATACGTAAATTTCCGCGATTAACTATTTCATAGTTAAATACTTCAGTGTCTTATCAATCAACTATCGATTTACATACTCATTCAACTGCGTCAGATGGTTCATTGTCTCCAGCTGAACTTGTTGAGAAAGCAGCAAGCATTGGTATAAAGACACTGGCTTTAACAGACCATGACACAGTTTCCGGGTTATCTGATGCACTAAGCGCAGCAGTTAAACATAACATCACTTTAATCAATGGCATTGAGCTATCAACACTATGGGACAAGAAAACGATTCATATTGTGGGACTCAATATTAATGCCGACAACAAAGTTTTAATTGATGCATCTCATCATTTAAAACAACTCCGCGAAATACGTGCAAAGAAAATAGGAGAAAATTTATTAAAAGCCGGCATTGACGGTGCGTATGAAAATGCCAAACAAATTGCAGGAAATGGTACAGTAACCCGGCAACACTTTGCACAGTTTCTCGTAAATAACGGTCATGTTACAAACCAGACAGATGTCTTTAAACGTTTTCTTGTTAGAAACAAGCCCGGTTATGTATCGGTTGAATGGCCAAATCTTGAAGATACCATTGCACTAATTAATCATGCAAATGGAGTTGCCGTTATTGCACATCCACTACGTTATAAAATAACGGCAACAAAATTACGCAAACTAATCACGGAATTTAAAAAATGCGGCGGCAAAGCTATTGAAGTGGTAACAGGTCATAATCTTCCAACAGAAATTGAATTGGCATCAAGTTATGCAAAACGATACAACATGGCCGCATCCATAGGATCAGATTTTCATAATGATAAAACTCCCTGGGCACAGTTAGGAAAATTAACAACCTTACCTCAAGGACTCACACCTGTATGGGAGTTATGGTAAAAGATTTTGTTCTAAATCGAACCTTTTGAGCTATCGAATTGAATTTTTATGAACGACAACTAGCCAACTATGTACATGTTATTACTTACATTTGACCGACTGATGTTATAAGATACGGATATTCGATTTAGGTTATATTGCTGAATAATAAGTGCTCAAGTAAAGTTACATTAATCATTGGAAGATTATTTGAATACATCCTCATTAGTTCTACACTTAATGAAGCTTATTTACAGACCAATTTCATAATACTCACCTAAGCTATGGAAAATTATCGCCGATCTTTAAACTTAAGTTATCAAAGAGCGATCTCGCCTGATTTCGAGGGATTTTTTAAACATTTCTATAACAAGTTGATCAATACAGACCCGCAAATTGCTGCCTTATTTTCAAATACCGATATGGATCGACAGGTCAAGATGCTGATGCAATCCATGACCCATATAACTTCTTTTGCAGCAACAATGGAATCCAATGCAGAGATCAACAAAATTGCTACTATTCATGGTAAAGATAAATTGAATCTCCCTACGGAGATGTATGATACCTGGCTGGAATGTCTGATAGATACAGTAAAAGAACATGATCCGGAATTTAACTCTCAAGTTGAGACAGCATGGAGGATAATCATGTCACCGGGTTTAGAGTATATGAAATCATTTTGCAGTAAATAAATAACCAACAACAATAAATTCAAACCTTAACACTTTCTTATCGACACATCGTTAGATTAGGACCCTACTTACCCATCATGATTTTTATCTGAACGGCTGCTTTCAATATTAATAAGTATTAAATCGCTAAATTATTTTAGCTGATAGCATACCGTAATAATTATCATTAATCTGAACCTTTTAATAGGGCATCAATCTCGGATGAAAGTGCATGGTCGTGTGCTTATGATATTCGCTTCGAACTTTCGGCACGTGCAATTGCTTCTTTCACCAATTTTCTCTAAGCATTTTCGATTTCACGATTAATTTGAGAGGTTTCGCTATTTACCTGTTGAGCTAACAATTATTCAAGATCATTATTAATTTATTTTTCTTGTTTTTGATGTTCCTTCACTTCCTGTTTTATAGATTCCAATGCCTGGAATTGATTTGACATGTCATTATTGCTTTGTTTGATCTCATGCTTGATTTTTCTTGCAAGGTATTTCTGTTCAGTAGTCTGTTTCAACTGTTTTATCTTTTCAATTTCATTTGCCTTACATGAATAGAATGCCTGTACCTTTTTTTCTTCTTCAAGCAAACGTTTATTTATCTCTTTCTGAATATGTTCCATCTTTTTTTCCTGATTCTTACGATGTTTTTCCACTTCCTTGTATATCAAACGTTTTTCATTTTCTATTTCATCTTGCATCTTTTGCGCTTGCCGAATCAGTTTATTCGCATTCTGCGTTTGCAGGTTGACTCGTTCCCTTTGTATTTGTAATTTTTTTGCTGTTACATCATCGAAAACTGATTTTTTTTGATCGGATGCGATATCTTTAATATGTAACAATTCCTGAAATTGGTCACGAATAATATCGAGTTCCTGACGTAATTGATTCATTTCATAATGGAATTCACTATTCGGGACATGCCCACAATTACCTGTTTCATTACTATTCATGAATGGCAATATTTCTCCGGAACGTGATACTACAGTCTGTTTTATTTTAGTCTTGTTATTGTCTTCTTGTCTGGAAAGAGCCTTTATATCCAGGGTTAACTGATAAACATTATAACCATGCTGCGCAAGTATAAAGGCAGCAATTGAACTACGAGATCCGGTATCACAACAGGTAATGTATTGCCTTGAATTATCCAGTTTATCTACCTGGAGACGAAGCAAATTTAACGGGATATTCAAACTACCTTCCATAGAGCAATCCTGATATTCATCCGGGCAACGCACATCCAGCCAGATTGCTCCTTTGGATACGATATTTTGAGCTGTCTCCATATCAATTTTTTGTAATATTGGATTAAGAATTAATTCCTTGAAATCATTTTTATTGAGTCGCATTAAACGACCATCTGTGATCATGGTTACAGAGGCATTACGTTTAACATCAGCAATTATTGACTCTTCACCAAACGCATCGCCTTCTTTTAATTCAGCAAGGCTAATATCTTGTAATGTAGTAGAGGATTTTTGACTTATTTGACAACGGCCAATCTGAATAATGTAATAATAATCACCATTGTCGCCTTGATTAATTACGACATCACCTTTTCTGACATCAAGCGATTCTATTTTGGAAAAAATCTTTTGTATATTTTCAACTGATATACTGGTGTACAGTGGTGACTGTAAAATTTTTATCATCCAGTCACCAGCATCATCGTTGTCTATATAATTTACTTCAACACTATTATTAATGATGGTATTTTCTGTTTTATTTCCAACTAATAATGAATCAAGTAATATCCTGTCAATAACAAGGATTAAAGAATCGATAATTACTTTAGCAGAATATTGTCGAGGTAGAAATTGGGCTAATGGATAACACGCATCATCTGTTCCGGATACGATATGGAAATTTGTATTATTTGTTGATATAAATTCTAACTCACCTTCTAGCAGATAATATGCATATTCATCACTATCACCTTCGTTAAATACAATACTGTCGCTAGTAAACCTCTTCAGATGTGATCCGGCAGCGATTAATTCAATACTGTATTTCGATAAATTATTTATCGGAACGAGAGATTTTAGAACGTCAATAATTTCAAGATCAGATTGCAGTACCATAAATATAAATGTGTTCCACGATTACCGCTTTATTATTACTAGAACATTTAGACTATTTATTAGATTGTTAACACCTCAAAATCCTTAATCTGTGAACGTGTTCACATGATTAACTAGTTAAAATCAAATATTTTATTAATAATTCAAAATTATGAATTGAAATATCACAATACAAGTGAATATTGTCGTAATCCAACGACGTAAAACGCTAATTTATTGATATAAAACTCAAAACGTTAAGCTAATACATAAGCATTAATCATCATTATCTACATGATTTAACAAGCTTTTTTTCAATTACTCATTTTATTGGCACACTGATTGCGCTCCTATATTAATTACTATAAGGAGAAACCGTGTGTCTGTATCAGAATTACTGACGATAGATGAAAAAGATAAAGCACTACTCTGGGAGATTTTTCATTATGAAAAAATGCTTGATGATAATGAGGAAATGTTACTAAACGATTTACACTATTATGAAGAAAGAATTCGTTCTATGGGTAATGCAAAAACACTAATCGAGAT
>CAYMPA010000060.1:0-15697 GCA_964392105.1 uncultured Enterobacteriaceae bacterium | reverse complement strand
AGGTTGAACCCTGTTTTAAGAAAGTGTCAGATTAAGTCTGAGCTACTACAATTTAGTTTATATGCGAGCAGTGGAACGGCATGTATGACGAGAGTCAGACTTAAATCTGACCCGATATCGTTACATTACAAAGTGACCATCTTCCAAGACAGCTGTTCTGGAGATACTAGAGATAATTTTATTCAACCTAACTTCCTCGTTCGATCCCAATTCATGAAATTTTAAACCAACATATGTTTTTGTTATCCAACATACTTGCATATGCACATAAAGTGTATGAGAAGGAACCATATCGCTAAAGCTAATCTTGTATAAATTATTTTGCTCTGGTTTCCAAAGAGGTGGACGCATAAGTTCTGCACCACCGAGGGAGAGATTCCTGACTGGTGCCGTATAGGTAGTGTCTTCTGTATAAACTTCTGCCACCCAATCCGCTTGTTCTCTGGAAAAATTGCGACGATCTTTCACGAAATGCTCCTGCATTATTGTTTCTTAGCCTGTATATCGGCAGGAACATGATAAATATTTAATAATTATTGAAATTGATGAATGAATTTTTATTAACACTTCGCTTATCGTTATAATCTTCACCAGAATTTTCATTTTATATAATTTTATATGACAGAAAATATTAACGATGGGACACCAGAAGAGGTCCTGGCTAAATTAAATTCAGAAACATCAAAGATAGTCTGGGCAGAATTGTTACCGTTCTTTGCCAAAGGCATGGCAATCTATGTTTCGCATAAACTGGATCTGGTTAATGTTGCCTATGAATTGTCTGAAGATAATAAAAAACAATTGGAAGAATGGATGGCAGAAGGGCTTGTTGCCAATGTAAGTGATGAACAGGCAAGTGCATGGCATGAAACTAATGTACTTGTCTGGGCCGTTGTGATTAAACCCTGGGTATTAGTACAACCAATAGTAGATTAATTATTGACATGGGTTCAGAAAATAAAGTCACTGTTCTGTTTGTCTGCATGGGAAATATCTGTCGTTCACCAACAGGCGAAGGCGTTTTTCAACACTTTGTTGAAGATAAAGGTTATGCTGATCAAATCCACATTGAATCAGCCGGCACTATTGCCTATCACGAAGGACAGCCGGCAGATACACGCATGCGTGAAGTTGCAGCAAGGCGTGGTTACCAACTTCAATCACTTGCGCGTAAAGTTACAGTGCAGGATATGGAAACATTTGATCTGGTTGTGGCTATGGATACAGATAATCTATTTTATTTGGAATCAATGGTGGGAGGTTCAAAACAACATGTACGATTATTAGGGACATTTCTTGATGGTTATAAAAATAATTTTGATGCGCTTTCAGTCCCTGATCCATACTATGGCGGCACTGCCGGTTTTAAACAGGTACTGGATATGATTGAATCAGCCTGTCCCATGATGTTGTCACATTGTCTTGAACTATTAAGCAAAAAGAATCAATGACACTTCAGTCCCGTATTGAAGCAGCAATATCGTCCAGTACAAATCAGGAAGCCAAATTTGCTGATAGTCAAACAGCTCATGGCGGTTGTATTAATGATAGTCGTATTGTGACATTAAAAGATGGTCGTCAATTTTTTATAAAGACACATCCATCAACGACAACAACGCCCGGACTATTTGAAACTGAATATGAAGCCTTATTACTATTATCCGAACCGGATGTAATTCATGTGCCTGAACCCATTGCTTATGGTGATGACTTTATAGTTATGGAACGCTTTAATGAAGGAACACCAGCCAATGATTGGCAGGAACAAATGGGACGAAGTCTGGCTGAGTTACATAAAGTCACACAAAGAGATCAATACGGTTTCATGCGCGATAATTATCTTGGTACCAGTATGCAGATTAATACCTGGCAGGATAATTGGTTAATCTTTTGGCGCGAACAAAGATTAGCCTGGCAATTAAAATTATTTTCAACAAAAACAGACAAGGACGATCCGCTATTAGTAATAGGTGATAAGTTGATGTTGCAGCTGGATTCATTGTTAGGAGATATTAATGAACCGGCCGTGTTATTACATGGCGATCTATGGTCAGGTAATGCCTCCGCAAATGAAAAGGGTAAACCGGTTATCTTTGATCCGGCCAGCTATTATGGCCATCGTGAAGCAGAGACAGGTATGATGCGTTTGTTTGGTGGTTTTGGTCCAAGGTGTGAAGCGGCCTATGCCGAAGTTTGGCCGCTACAGGAAGGATCAGAACAGCGAATAAGCTTGTATCGTTTATATCATGAACTGAATCATTTAAATTTATTTGGTCAAAGTTATTATCAAACCTGCATATCAACGATTAATTCTTTGATTTAATCAAGTTTCTGGATTTTTGGTATTTTTAATTTCCAGGGATTCGGTAACTTGCCTTGTACCGTGAGAGATAAACAAGACCCTATAATTAAAACAGCACCAATACTGGATCCAATATCTGGTAATTCATTCCAGACAATCCAGCCAATCAAGGTCGCCATCATTACAGTAACATAAGTAAATGGCGCAACAGTTACCGCTTCATTATGGGTAAAGGCATAGGTTAGTAGTGTTTGTCCGCCCGTTGCACTTATACCTGCCAGCATCATGATCGATACATTTATCAGGCTTGGTGTTTGCCAGAACCAGATCATTAAAATGCCTGAATAGATCGTTGAAAAAATACTGAAGTAAAAGACGGTACGCATGACTGGTTCAGTATTGGCCATATATCGAACCAGTATTTTTGCACAACCAATAAAAAAACCTGAACAAAGTCCAATCAAGGCTGCAAATGTAAATAAGGCTGTACCGGGTTTAAGAATCATCGTTACACCAACAAACCCAATAATTATTGTTACTGCACTTCGTAAATTTGTCTTTTCTTTTAATATCGGCATTGCCAGTAAACCAATAAACAACGGTGACGTTGCATTCAGCAAGGTTGATTCAGATAAACCCACATGACCAATGGCATAATAGAGACAGGTCATTGCACAAAGGCTGATAAAACTACGAAGCATATGCAAAGGCAATATAGGCGTTTTAATAAATTCAATTCCGCGTGGTAAAACGACTGGAAGAATAATTAGCAGGCCAACAACACTTCTAAGAAAAACCAATTGTGGTGCAGGTAATTCAGACGATGCGGCTTTGATACAGCTTACCAAAATAGCAAAACAACAGGCTGAAGAAAATGCCGGTAAAAAACCGTGTATAAGATAGCGTTTATCAAAATGCATTTATTTATTCGCCTGTAATTCTTTTTCAAAACTTTCGAGTTCATCCCAACGTTGAATAGCTTTGTCCAGTCCTTTGTGTTTTGCATGCAATTCATCAAGAACAGGTTGTTGTTCTGCATATGGTTTTGAATAAAAACCTTTAGTATGAGATTGTTTTTCAAGTTCAGCGACTTCTCGTTCAAGTATCTCGATTGTTTCGGGTAATGCATCCAGTTCCAGTTTCAGTTTATATCCAAGCTTCCTTTTATTACTTCGTTTCTTGTCAGTATCATCAAGCTTGTTCTTTCTGTCTTTAGCTAATACCGGGTTATCCATTTCTGCAAGATGTTTACCGTGCTTGAGCCAATCACTAAAACCACCGGCATAGTTCTGAATGGTTCCCGAGTCTTCAAATACCAGGATACTACTGACCACATTATCAAGAAATTCTCTGTCATGAGTTACGATGATCAATGTCCCTTTATACTCTGAAAGTCTGTCTTCCAGGACTTCCAATGTTTCTACATCAAGATCATTGGTCGGTTCATCAAGTACTAATAGATTACTAGGGCGGATTAATAACCTGGCAAGTATGACACGGTTTTTTTCCCCACCGGACAAGACCTTGATTTTTGTCATTGCGCGTTTGGCAGTGAACAGGAAACCTCTTAAGTAACCAATGATATGTCGTTCCTTGCCATTCAGTTTTATATAGTCACCACCATCACCAACGATCTGGGCAATGGTTTTTTCCGGATCCAGGTTGCGACGCAGTTGATCGAAGTAGGCGATCTCAAGATTAGTACCAATCTTTACTGTACCGGAGTCTGGTTCAATTTCACCTAGCAGAATTTTTAACAAGGTACTTTTGCCAACCCCGTTATTACCAATCAGGCCAATACGATCACCACGCATGATCTTTAATGACAGCTTGTTGATTAGCGTCTGTTCACCATAACTATGGCAAATATTGTATGCTTCAATGACCTTGCGCCCGGATTGTTCGGCCTCTTCAATATGAATACGCGCCTTCGATTGTGGCTTTAATCGCTTTGCTACTTCTTCACGCATCCCCATTAATGAACGTACACGTCCTTCATTACGCGTTCGCCTTGCCTTGATACCTTGTCTTATCCAGACTTCTTCTTCTCCCAGCTTTTTATCAAACAAGGCATTATTCCTTGTTTCATCTTCTAATGCCTTTTCCTTATTCATTAAAAAATCTTGATAAGTTCCCGGCCAACTGGAGAGTTGCCCTCGATCCAGTTCAATAATTCGTGTTGCCAGTCTTTGTAGAAATGCCCGATCGTGCGTAATAAAGATTACGGCACCGTTAAAATCTAGAACGCGATTTTCCAGCCATTGGATAGTACTAAGGTCGAGATGATTCGTCGGTTCATCAAGCAATAACACTTGCGGGTTATTAACCAGTGCCTTGCCGAGCGCGACCCGGCGTCGCCAACCGCCTGATAATTGATTGAGTTTTAACTCAGCCGGTAAATTCAGTTCTGAAATAATGGTGTCTACACGCTGATCAATATACCAGCCACCTTCGGCTTCGATCTGATGTTGAAGGTCTTCCAGTTCCCGTAAGCCGGCTGGATCATTTTCGATATTCTTATTTGAAAGCGCTTCGTAATCTTTTAGTAATTTCTGTAAATGGCTAAGACCCTGAGCGACATAGACTTTCACTGATATATCCTGTGTATCAGGAAGTGATTGCTCCAATTGACTCACCCTGAGATGGGACTGCTTAACAATCTCACCACTATCTGGTTCAATCCTCCCGGAAATAATATTGATCAAGGTAGATTTACCCGCACCATTACGCCCAATCAGACAGACACGCTCGCCCGATTCCAGCGCCAGATTGACGCTGTTCAGGATGAGATGATCGCCGAATTCAATAGAAATCTTGTCAAATGTGATTAAAGGCATTGCTTTCAATAGTTTAAAAAAGCGCGATTATATAGTATTCATCGAAACGGGACAGGATTTGTCAGGACGTATAATCATGGTAAGTTAGCAGGGGACAGACTTAAGTCTGTCCCACCACAAAAAGAATCAAAAACGGAGTCCACCATGTTAGACGAGATTTTCGAGATGCAGACAGAACTCAATGATTATGTCTTTAGCAAAAACAAACTCAAAGATAAATCAGGACAGGATTTGAGTATGCAATCGATCATGGCGGCTGTTACTGATAATAAATTGATGGTAAATGATTTACCAAATGAGTGGTTAACGAACTATTCAAAGGCAATGAAAGAAGAGTTGATTGAACTCGATGAAGAGTTGATTGAACTCGATGAAGAGTTGTTATGGAAATGGTGGAGCAAGGATGAAATAGACATGCAAAACATTCGTGTTGAATTGATCGATATTCTCCATTTTCTTGTATCCGCCATGATGTGTGCCGGACTGACTGCAGAAAAGGTATTTGATATCTATCAACAGAAGCATGCTGTTAATTTAAAGCGCCAGGATACGAATTATAAAAAAGCGACCAAAACAGAAGAGGATAATCGCAATATTTCCTGATGTTTACTATGATAAAACACATGGCGTGCATACAT
This sequence comes from uncultured Enterobacteriaceae bacterium, assembly GCA_964392105.1. Classification (GTDB taxonomy): domain Bacteria; phylum Pseudomonadota; class Gammaproteobacteria; order Eutrophobiales; family Eutrophobiaceae; genus UBA7359. Next base: position 9,920 of record CAYMPA010000060.1, on the reverse strand, counting down.
TTAATACATTATCGATGTAGTCTGATTTATTATGCTGCCTGAAGAAATTAATCGCTGTATCTCGTCTATAGGCGAATCTGAAATTGAAGATTTGTATAAACGTTTTTGTGAAAAAAATGGAACAGATAAAGACGATGAATTTGTTTCCGAACTGTATAAAAGTAATCGCATTAACAATGAAGAATTTAAAAGCTTCCAGTTTCTAAAAAAAATCGAACTCACAGCATTTGGGAATTTAACCAGCGTTAGTAATGTGGAATCTCAACATGCCCAGGGCGAGGTCGATAATTCACAGGATGACTATACATTACTGGAATCCATTGATGAAGGCGGGATGGCCGAGATCCTGATAGCAAAGGATAATGAACTCGGACGAACTGTCGCCTTTAAAAAAATACATCCCCATGTAGCAAAAGTCCCCAGTTATCTCGATCGTTTTTTCATGGAGGCCCAGGTCACCGCACAATTACAGCACCCTAATATTGTTCCCATATATGAGATGAAGGTCGAAGGGAGCAATTCGGGCTATGCCATGAAACTGATTCAGGGTAAGACATTAAAAGTTCTTATCACTGAGTCGCAAAAACAACTCGACGAGAAAGGTAAGCTCGACGAGCATCATAGTTTGCCGGTCCGACTGGATCATTTTTTAAAAGTTTGCGATGCGATGCATTACGCACATCGTAAAGGTGTAGTTCACCGGGATCTGAAACCGCTCAATATCATGGTGGGACCTTATCATGAAGTCTATGTTATGGACTGGGGCATCGCAAAAATTATCTCAGATGATGATGAAGTATTTGATGATCTTACCGAACGGGTTGGATCAAGTGGAGATGATGAGCATGATGAAACAAAAGTAGGTCAGTTGCTTGGTACACCGGCATATATGTCTCCCGAACAGGCCAATGGAAGAAACGACATTATCGACCGCCGCTGTGATTTGTTTTCCCTGGGTTTGATTTTATTTGAACTGGTAACTCTTCGTCGTGCTTACCTGGCGGATGATCATAATAGCGTCCTTGAAAAGGCAAAATTGGCCAAACTTGCTGAACCCAAACCTTATGCTCCTCATCAAAATATCCCAAAACAACTCATCTCGATTGTACGAAAAGCAACACGACTTGAGCCGGACGATCGTTATACCACAGTAGAAGAGTTTGCCGATGATATTCGCCGTTATATGCATGGTTCGGCTATCAGCGCGAAGCGGGACACCCTGGTACAGAAAATTATGCGCTGGATGAACCGGCATCGACTTGCCGTGCTTAATATTGTGGTTTATACGGTTTTGTTATCTTCAGTTGTAGTGAGTTGGAGTTTCTTTCAGCAGCAAAAAGCGAAAATTGAAGCACAATTGCAAGGTCAAAGGATGAATCAGTTTATCTCTGCCGTATCAAAGCAAGCACAAACCATTGATTCACAGTTTCTTAAATATGAAGGCATCGTTCAAGGTGTCGCTGCATCTGCAGTTACCTTGCTGGAACGTGGACAACCGGATTCAGGTCGTTTTTATGACTATAAGGATTTTGCCGATCCACAACTTGCACCACCGGATCTGGAGGAATCTCCGGTCTATGGATTTCCCATTAGTGTCGGTTGGCATGCATATAAACTGGCACCAGGCGTTGAATATGAACATGTAGAGGATCTGGTACGCATTATTAATCCACTGCGGCATACATTTAAACGAATGATTCTAAAGAGCCACCATACAGTAGTTGCTGCTGATGATCACAAGACTGCAATGAATGTAATTAAGGATCAGGGACTGCCGTTGGTATGGACCTACGTTGGCCTCGAAGAAGGAATTTTTGCAGAATATCCTGGCAAAACCGGTTATCCACCCGATTTTGATGCAAGAAAGCGACCTTGGTACGTAAACACTTTGAAGAATGAAGGTGCATGCTGGATGCCGCCCTATATTGATGTAGGTGGGCGGGGTGTATTACTTCCATGTACCAGCAAGTTATTTGATAAGAATGGGAAGTTTCTGGGCGTTGCAGCAGTTGAGATGACCCTTGAATTTATTCGGCATGAATTAATGGCCATGCCGGACATACAGGGAATTGAGAATACCTATTTGCTAAATGATCAGGGGGAAATTGTTGTCGACTCTGCAGAGACGTCAAATACATATGAGCGCGGTACTCTTATTAACTCAATGGACAACTTAAAAATCTATTCACGTAAAGATGTCGTAAATAACATCCTGCAAGGTAAATCCGGTTACATCAGTTATAAAGAGCATGGTAGGGAAAAGCTGCTTGCCTATTACGGACTAAATTCGATTGGTTGGTATTACCTTGCAGTAGCAGATGCGTCAAAGATACTGGATATGAAGACGAAAGATAACGAATCTCAATAAAAGCATAGTGCTAAACTCAAGCGACAGGAATCGAATTATAGCAAGGTAACAAAGACGGAAGAGAATAATAAATGTATTTGTTAATCTTCCAGGTTATCAAGGAGCGACTGAATATTATCCAATGTCTCTTCTGATGGACTAACAAAATGTAAACCAGAATAGTAAAAGCGATCTTCAGAATCAGTGAAACTGCTCCAGACTTTATATGCAGATAAAAATATTCGATTTAATCTTTTTTCATCCTTTGCAGCACCAAACCAAATCTGAAGTTCCTGATTATCAGTGATAGGTTCTTTACTAGCGATCATCATCCCTTCTATATGAAGGTTTTCAGCATAGCCTAATAATTCATCTGTTTGCTGTGAATAGACTTTTAAACGAACGGAAAAACGTTTTAGCCTGCGTTTCTCATTTACCTTTAAATGCGCGCTCAATTTACTATCCCGGATAATTTACTTGTCTTATTATCGGCATCAATCTCATAATCCTTAATCGAATTTCGCTAATAAGTTATTAAAACCGTTGATTTTGAAGGGAGTAAAAACAACCCGGAAATGAGAAACTGGATTGAAATAGCCTGTTGATCCCGTTCCCCCGACTATTGGTGAAAATGAGAAATTATTTCCGAATAATATTGACGTTTATTGAATCTACATCCTTGACGTATCAAGAACTTTGCTCTTAAGCTATCTAACTTATTAATATTCAAATTAAATTCAATAATAAGGATATAAATAAATTACTCAGGATGAACACACACACAAACCCTTTAATTATTACGTTATTGAGATTCCGCCCTATTGGGATTATCGGGAGTCTCATTAACATAAACATACTGTAAGGGAGCAGAAGTATGAAAGTGTGTGGAATAGATCATATTAACATGGTGGTGAAGAATTTGGATGAATCCATCCGGTTTTACGAGAAGATGTTCGACTTTAAAGTCAAAGAGAGGGGTGAGCAATCGAATGGATTGCCATATGCAATCATTGGTGAGGATGGTGCTGCATACATGGCTCTTTACGAAACAAATGGGAGCTTGGGAGAAAATACAAACGGTGAGCGTGTTGCACATATTGGATTCAACATCGATTCTTTCGATGATATTGAGACAAGTTTGAAAGATCTGGATGTAAAAATATCACATCAACAGGTTGATTGGGGTAAGTCCAAGTCCATTTGGATATATGATCCCAATGGATTTGAAATTGAATTGGCAGAAAAGTTTGGCGGTTCTCTTGGATAACTCCCTAACAATTCGCTTCAACGGAAGCCAAACCGATGATGCGATTTATTTACCCCACTACTCTCGGATCCGCTGAGCTAGAATGTTAGGCACAAAACATATAAATAATTACAACAAAATTAATAAATGAATTTTTGAGATTGGAGTCCATCTGTGGCACAAAAAAATCGCAATGAGTTATCCTTAGTCTATTCTTGTTCGGGGTGTTCCAATATTGCTCGACTGGCAAATCAAATAGCTGTTGAACTAGATCGTGATCACATGGCAGAAATGTCCTGCATAGCGGGAGCAGGTGGTAACGTAGAATCTACATATCAATACACGCTAACAGAATATGGAATCAAGAAAAAATATCATATGGGTTTTTCACATTCGGATGTCAGTGTTGTTAAAAACAAAGTGATTGATGATATAAATAAAACTTTGCATGCCTGATAAAGTCATAAACACAGATACCATATCTCTGCACTTTATTGGGACTGGTTATAGCAAGTGTCAGGTGTATGAAAGGTCAGGGATAATGTATGACATATCAAAAGATAACGGGGTATTTGGATAGTCTGGCTAATCCAGAAATAGCCAAACACTCTCAGCGTTTTTTCAAGACTGCAGAGGGTGAATATGGTTTTGGAGATATATTCCTTGGTATCCGGGTTCCAGTTATCCGCCAGGCAATCAAAAAGTATAAAACTACTCCATTGAGTGTCGCAGAAAAACTCTTGAAGTCTGAGTATCACGAAGTTCGATTATTTGCATTGCTCCTTTTAGTTTTTCGCTTTTCCAAATCCAGCGTCGATGAGCAAGAAAAAATTTATCACCTGTATTTGAGCAACACTCAGTATATAAATAACTGGGACTTGGTTGATAGCTCGGCTCATCACATTATTGGTGCTTATATAGAAAACAAAGATAAATCAGTGTTGTATGATTTATCAAAGTCTAATTTACTATGGGAACGTCGGATAGCGATTATATCCACTTTTTACTTCATTAAGAAAAACCAATTTAGTGATACATTACACATTTCAGAGCAATTGCTCAGCGACCAGGAAGACCTGATTCATAAGGCAGTGGGCTGGATGCTTAGAGAAATTGGAAAACGAGACCTGGCTAAAGAAGTCGCGTTTTTAAAAGCCCATTATAAAAAAATGCCAAGAACAATGTTAAGGTACGTAATCGAAAAATTTCCTGAACAAGAGAGGAAAAAATACCTGAAAGGTGTAGCGTAAACATCAATCAGGTTTTAAGTCGGACGCTTCATTGCTTTAACGTTTTGTAATTTAAAGATAGTTGGAGAAAATATATGGATCTGGTTATCTCAATATTAGTTATATTTATTGCACTTGAGCATCTGGGTTTTCTATACCTTGAAATGTTTTTATGGACAAAACAGTCTGGTAGAAAAATATTTGGAAATACAGAAGAAAAAGCGGAAATATCAAAAGTACTTGCTGCGAATCAAGGTTTATATAATGGCTTTTTATCAGCTGGCATGGTATGGGGGTTATTCCATCCTTCTCCTGAAATAAGTAACCAGATAATTTTGTTTTTTCTAATTTGTATAGTAATTGCCGGGATTTATGGTGGCGTTACAGCAAAAAATTCTATCTTGTATATTCAGGCTTTGCCCGCGTTTATTACAACGATTCTAGTTATAGTGAATATGGTAAAAACATAACATAGACGGATATACACATGACGCAAGATACTTAACTAATAGAATGTTGAAGAATTTGTAAAACTGAAATGCGAGTTGTCCAGATATCTAAAAGCAAAAGAAGAAAAGACATGCCTGACACACCCAAGAATTATAAAGACAATGTTGAATATGAAATGTCTTCTATGCCAGTTAAAATGGATCATACTTACATGCCAAATCATTTTAAAACTATCAGTAAGTCAGCGGCTATGAAGAAATTTATAGAGTAGTGTAAATCAGCAAAACAAACTGCTTGGTTAGTCGTGTTTGTAGTCTGAATAAACCCCGTTTTTGGGCTTGAATATCAGGAAATTTTCGTCTTAAACTATTGTTTAGTGAAAATAACAAACAAAAAAGGAGAGCAATCATGACCGTATATGTAATCGCAAATGTGAAAATTACCGATGATGCCTGGGTGCTGGACTACGCAGCGAATGTTCACGATATTGTTCACAAACATGGGGGCAAATACCTTTCTCGCAGTGGTAATTTTACGACCCTTGAAGGCGAAGATTTGGATACGTCACTGATTGCCTTGATCGAGTTTCCTTCTTTGGATGCGGCACAAGCCTTTGCTAACGATCCGGATTATGCAAAGTATGGTAAGGCACGACAGGATGGAAGCATCAGTAATTTACATGTTATTGATGACACCGATGTCGCAGGGACAATCCCCTACCTGCCAAAAGGTTAATATCGTCGATTGTCCGCTTTATTTCACGCTAGATAAAATAAATGAAGAAAATAAAGCTTAACGATTACATCAAAGATCGGAATCAAAACGTGTAGGTCAGGATATACAAAAAGTCGCGCGTCTTCAAAACATCGCAAATGTTATAAACACCCGTTTCTACTTTTACTTCGATAGCCTATGGCCGGTGTCTTTTTTCTTCTGCAAAAGTGATATTTATTGACAGGCATAACAAAATAACCAACCAAATCATTTTATGCATCATGATAACCTCTTGATTTACCAGATATTGTTTTGTTGGGATTATGAGCGTAATAATTGCTGATTATAGCTGTCAGCAAAATCAGGTTTGATGCGTTAGAGTAAGGAAAAAAGCTATAAATGCGTTAGAAATATGGCGATCTTAACCCTTGAATATATAATGAATGTCACGCTTTATTTTATGCATGGCTATTTAGATAATTAATTATGGATAATCCTCGTAACGCACTTACTCCAGGTTACAAACTTCACTGGTACACGATTAAAAAAATACTTGGCCAGGGTGGCTTTGGTATTACTTATCTGGCTGAAGACACCAACCTTAATCAAAGTGTTGCCATTAAAGAATTTCTGCCAATAGAAATGGCGATCAGGGATCAAAGTTCTTCTGTACACCCTGTGTCCGGTGAGTATGGCGATCAATTCAAGTGGGGATTGGACAGGTTCATGAGCGAGGCACAAACACTCGCTAAATTTAAACATCCTAATATAGTCCGTGTCTTTACTGTATTCCCTGAAAACAATACCGCTTATATGGTCATGGAGTATGAACATGGAAAGGGGATGCATGAATTACTTAAAAATAAAAACACGCTGAGTGAAGAAAAGCTGAAAGCGATCATCTTGCCAATATTGGATGGTTTAAAACAGGTTCATGCGGCTGGCTTTATTCATCGCGATATCAAACCCGCCAATATCTTTATTCGTGAAGATGGTAGTCCTGTGTTACTTGATTTTGGTTCAGCCAGGCAGTCTTTTGGACAACAAACCCGTACGTTAACAACCATGGTCTCTCCCGGGTTCGCACCCTTTGAACAATATGTAAGCAAGAGTGACAAGCAAGGACCCTGGACAGATATTTATGGTTTAGGTGCAACCATGTATCGTGCAGTTATTGGACGTTCACCATCAGAGGCAATGGATAGAAGTGAAGGTTTGTTGCACTCCGAAAGAGATACATTAGTGACCGCATCAGAAATCAATCCTGAAGGGTATTCACCATCGATATTATCTGCAATTGATCATGCCTTGGCCTTTAAACCGGAACATAGACCGCAATCCATAACAGATTGGCAGTCTGGAATTGATGGATCTGGTTATGTTGATCAATCTGGAATTGAAACAGTCGTTGCCCCCGACCATGTACAACAAAAGACTGATGCCACTAATGAATTAGCAACAGATAAAACAGGAATATTGAGCCGCCAGGATGAAATCCCGATCAAGAAAAAGCCCTCTTTATTCAGACGTATTACCAGGTATGCATTGATCGGTTTCGCAATATTATTTGTCCTGGCTTTATTGGATGAAGGGAATAAAGAAGGTGCGGATAAGAAAGATGAACCAGTTATGGCAGATGATGTGCCTGTTGTTGAACAGCATGCACCTGTCGATTTAGAAAAAGAACAGGTTGATATTATTTCTGAAGCACCAAGCGAACAGGAAATAATTGAGCAATTACTTCATCAAGCACATGAAGATATCAGGGCATTGCGGTTAAGTAAGCCAGACGGAAATAATGCAGTTGAGAAATATCAGCAAGTACTTGAACTGGATCCTGGTAATGCCGATGCACAGGAAGGTCTTTATAATGTTGCTACCGAGTACTTGAAATTAACTGAAAATAGTATTCACAATAAAAACTTGGAGAAGGCAGGTCAATACCTGGAACTAGCCAAGGAAATCAGTCCGGATCATCCAGAAATCCCACCAATTGAAAAAGTACTGTTTGAAGACAAAAAAGCGCATGAAGAAATGCTTGCAAGAGAATCCCGGAAGAGGGATGCACCGACATCATTGATAACAGATGTAGATAAACAACAGATTAGCCAATATAAACAACGCTTAAAAGATAATCCACGAGATCGTGATGCCCGGAAAGAATTGCAATCAATCATGAAAAGCTATGAAGCGAAAGTTAAAGAGGCAATTGATAGTGGGGATTTTGATACTGCCACTGCTTATATCCATGAAGCGCAAGTAATAGCACCACGCTCAATAAGACTTAAATCGTTATTAAGAAAAATTGAGAAGAAAAGAAACGAATAAGTTCAAATTGTCTAATGAAAACGGGCTTAATAAATTTATACAGATCAGTATTTATTATTAGTTGTAAACTTAATTATTACTAACAGGATGATAATATCTGTTTATCAGCATTACGAGAGCATCCTGAAGAGTTCTAGATTTATATCGAGGTTTATATGACTAGTCAAACGATGGATCTGGCAGAGATAATTACATCTCGTCGTACAATACACGATTTCATTCCTGATAAGATTCCAGACAAGACTGTAATTAAAGAAGCCATTACAACAGCGTGTTGGGCACCGAATCATCATCTTACCGAGCCATGGCGTTTTTATTTATTGGGAAAGGAAACGGTAACCAGTATTAATAAATTAAATAAGGAAATGCTGATCGAAACAAAGGGAACAGAGACCGCTGAAAGAAAATACAGGCGCTGGATGGAAATACCTGGCTGGTTGGTCATAACATGTCAAAAATCAGATGACGAAATACGTTATCAAGAAGACTATGCAGCCTGTTGTTGTGTTGTACAAAATTTGATGCTGTGTTTATGGGAAAAAGGAATTGGTACAAAGTGGTCAACTGGCCCTGTTACTCTGGATGATCGATTTTATGATCTGGTTTTGGTAAATCGAGAGCTTGAAAATCTTGTTGGTTTAATCTGGTATGGCTATCCTGTTAATATTTCCAAGATGATCAGGAAACCATTACAACAAGTGTTAACTGAATTACCTTAATTAATCCAATGAAATCAAAGATGGCACATAGTTTAATTGTCTGCCTGGTTCTTATGGTCGGGCATTTGACTTCTGTTACTGCCGTCACTGATGCGGAACTTGAGGCCTTGGAAAAACAGATAGAGCAACAAGAGGCGGAAGAAAAAAAACAGGTCGAAGCCGAAGAGAAAAAGAAAGTTGAGATAGAAGCTAAACGCAATACAGAAACCGAAGCGGAGAAAAAGCGACTTATTGAATTAGAGCAGAAAAGAATAGAGGAAGAAAAACGAAAGAAAGAAGAGGCTAGGCTTGCTGAAATAGAACGGCAACGTCAGAAAGAAGAAGACAAGAAAAAGGCAAATGAACAACAACGCTTACTAGAATTAGAGAAAAAATGGGTGGAGGAAGAAAGAAAAAGAACCGCACTAGAAAAAGGAAAATTAATTGAAGAAAAACGTATGGAAGAACAGCATCAAATAAAAAAAAGTATTGTTCAAGCTATATTAGGTAAATGGCAAACGGATTTTGGTGTATTAATATTTTATGAAATTTCAGATGAACAGATTGGTGGTAATTATTCTGGATTATTCGTTAATGATGGGACAATAATTGGAAATTTCGAAGGAGACAGGTTGTCAGGATATTGGTTTCAGAATAGTGCAGCAAGAGGGTGCTCTAAAGAACATAATGGTTATGCTTATTGGGGACATTTTGTTTATCAGTTTCAACATAAATATCGAGAGTTTAAAGGTAAGTGGGGCTATTGTGACGAAGAAAAAACTAATAAATGGAATGGCAAGAAGAGTGAATAAGACGTGTTCTTCTGAGAAGATGAGTGTCCTCTGTGGCTAAGATGTAATACCTCAGACTTAACCAAACATTCTAAAGGATCTGGTTTTGATATAATC
>CAYMPA010000059.1:5200-15878 GCA_964392105.1 uncultured Enterobacteriaceae bacterium | reverse complement strand
TATTTGTCAGATTATATCAAAACCAGATCCTTTAGAATGTTTGGTTAAGTCTGAGATATTACAAATTATTGGTATTAGATGACTGATTCATTCTGGTTGTTTTTAGACGTTTATAAGTTTCAGGTATTTCCCTTTAAAGTCAGAAGTCTGAATATAAGTGTTCGTAATATACCTCTTCGGCTAATGAGCGAATTGTAGTGGTCAACTGATTCCGGACACTTTGTTAAGCGCATTTTCATAATCCAACGGTGTCTTATAACCCAACATCGAATGCAGACGCCTTGAGTTGTAATACACCGCCACATATTCCCGAACATCAGCAATTTCTTCTTGCCGAGATTTGTACAACTGGTCACCCGTCCAATCTCGTTTCAGGCTACTGAAAATCCGTTCAACAGGAGCATTATCCCAGTGGTTACCTTTGCGACTCATACTGGCGATCATCCCATACTGTTTCAGTAGCTTTTGATAGGCATGACTCGCATACTGGCCACCACGATCTGAGTGATGGATCAGCCCTGGTGGTGGTTTCTTGAGATTGACCGCCATCATCAAGGCCCTGATAACGAGTGCTTTCTTCATTCGTTTATCCATTGCCCAGCCGACGACTCTGCGCGAATACAGGTCGATCACGACCGCCAGGTAAACCCGGCCTTCCTGAGTCCAAAGATAGGTGATGTCCGTTCCCCAAACCTGATTCGGTGCCTGCGGGGAGAACTGCCGGTCCAGCACATTTTTTGCTACGGGAAACGTGTGTTTGCTGTCCATCGTTACTTTATATCTATGTTTGGTTTTAACCTTTAGATTCAGTGCTTTCATTAAAGTCCATGTGCGTTCCCGGCCAATCTCAAAGCCTTCTTCACGCAGGTTCTTCATCATGGTTCGGCTTACCCAGACTCTCTCTGGATGCGGCAAACAGGGCTTTCATCCGTCGCCTCAATGCCAGCTCCTCTGGCCCTATGACCTTACCAGGACAATCCCGCCAATCGTAGTAGGCACTGCGTTGAACATCTAACATATGACACAGCAGATTCACCGTATAATCTTTGGCCTGTTTTTGAATAAACCCGTACTTCACTTCATTTGCCTACAGGACGTAGGTAAGGGGCGAGAGCAGGAGCGGTAGCCTTCCTTCGCGAAGTACTGACTGGCTTTTTTTAAAATCTCTTTTTCCATCCGCAGCTAGCGGTTTTCTTACCGCAGGCGCACCAGTTTCTCTCGTTCCATCAAACAGATCCGATGATATGTTTCCATTATCCAACGCATCACTTCTTATTCTTGTTCTCATACTAAAGGTGTTGCGTTAGAATTTAGAGACCAGCTGTTTAAAAAACCCAATAAATTGCCAATTTATTATGGATTTGCGTGACAGAATTATCTTAATCATTACAATATCGCTTTATCACTGGAACATAAGAAGCAACATCTGTCTAAAAAGTTATGACACAAAATAAATATACTTATAGTTTAATAATGATATTGATGATGTTTTCATTATCGGTATCTTCGCCTGTTTATTCAGAAGAGAATGATGATCGTAGTGTTAAACCATTAGATGGCGAGTTGGTACTACCGGATGACTATAATGAGGCGGATGATAAAAAATGCCTGACCGTATGTGATCAGTGGGGCGAAGACTGTCTAATCAATCCCAGAACGGGTGGTAGAAAATGCAGACGAGTATGCAAATCATTCACCGAAGAATGTTTTTGAAAATACTATCGTGTAACCCACCTGTTATATTCAGATTTACCAAAATCTAGAAGCTAATATCTTGAATAATGGTACTTTGTAAAAGTATTACAGGAACGATTTGTGCCTGGTTTTTGCTCTAAATCATGTACTGCATGGTGAGGTATGCCATAAATTACAAAACAGGGTCTCTACCTTATAATGTTGTTTAGTTTTTGTGGTTATTTAAATTCAGAAATAGTTTGGTTTTTTAGACTAAATATCATGCGAAAGTGGCGGAATTGGTAGACGCGCTGGATTTAGGTTCCAGTGGGGAATCCCGTGAGAGTTCGAGTCTCTCCTTTCGCACCAATATGTCATAATTACTATATTCCTTATATAGGAAATATATGTAACATATTGATTTAATATAATATTTGAGGTTCAATCAGGATGCAAGTATCAGTCGAAACTACCGGTACCCTTGAGCGAAAGGTCCGCGTAGAGGTACCAGAAGAACGGATAAGTACTGAAGTCAGTAATCGTTTACAAAATTTGACCAAGACGACAAAGGTTCAGGGTTTTCGTCCTGGTAAGGTGCCATTAAAGGTTATTCAGGGCAGATATGGCGTACAGGTACGAAAAGAAGTCGTTGGTGAATTGGTTCAATCAAGCCTATATGAAGCGATTAGCCAGGAAAACCTAAAACCTGCTGGCCCACCTCAAATTGATGACCTGGATGATGAATCGGGAAAGGATTTAGCCTATACCGCAACTTTTGAAATATATCCTGAGCTTACTCTAAAGCCTGTCGATGGGATGAAGTTCGAAAAATCGGTATGTGATGTGTCTGATAATGACATCACGGGTATGATTGAAACGCTACGTAAACAACGTCGTGAATTAAAACCCGTTGAAAGAGTAGCCCAAAATGGTGATGTTGTTAATATTAACTTTGAAGGCTTCATTGATGGCGAGGCCTTTGAAGGTGGTAAAGCTGAAAATTATAACCTTGAATTAGGCTCCAAAGGCTTCATAGAAGGATTCGAGGATGGACTAATCGGTAAGTCGGCAGAAGAGGAAGTCACGCTCAAACTGACGTTCCCTGAAGATTATGGAAAGGAAGATCTAAAAGGAAAACCGGCTGAATTCAAGGTCAAGCTTAATCTGGTAAATGAAACCGTTTTACCTGAAATTGATGCAAGTTTTTTGGAACAATTTGGGGTGAAGGATGGAAATGAAGAAACATTCCGAAGTGAAGTTAAACGTAATATGGAGCGTGAGGTTGAGTTAACGATCCGTCGTCAGATGAAGGATACGGTTCTTGATGCTTTAAATGAGGCTAATGATATTGAACTTCCCCAGTCACTAGTAGCAAATGAACAATACCGTGTAAAACATGAATTGGAGAACAACCTTAAAAAACAAGGACTTGATTCTAACGCAATCGCATCTGCAGATTCTTCAGTTTTTACTGAACAGGCAAAAAAACGGGTTTCATTGCAATTGATTCTTGCAGAAATTATCAAACAAAATGAATTAAAAGCAGACCCGGCAAAAATTCGGGAAATGATAGAACAAGTTGCATCTGGCTATGAAGATCCAAATGCAGTCGTTAATTGGTACTATTCAGATCAAAAAAATCTGGCAGAGATCGAAGCATTGGCTTTAGAGGACAATGTTGTTGATTGGATATTGGAACATGCGAACGTCACTGACAAAGCATGTACGTTTGACGAAGTAATGAATAAAGGGCAGACTGCGGTCTAAAGATTTAGCAGTTTTTGTCCGATAACGGATGACTATGAACAACACTGAAATACAGGCACTTAATCTGGTGCCAATGGTAGTTGAGCAGACTTCAAGAGGCGAAAGAGCCTATGATATCTATTCCCGACTCCTCAAAGAACGCGTCATCTTCCTGGTAGGCCCTGTGGAAGATAATGTTGCAAATTTAATCATTGCCCAACTTCTGTATCTTGAATCAGAAAACCCCGATAAAGATATCAATCTCTACATAAATTCTCCTGGTGGTTCAGTCTCGGCAGGTCTGGCCATTTACGACACCATGCAATTTATACAGCCACATGTTAGTACCATGTGTGTTGGACAGGCTGCCAGTATGGGAGCCTTATTACTGGCTGGTGGTGAAAAAGAAAAACGTTATTGTCTGCCTCACTCACGCGTCATGATTCACCAGCCATTAGGTGGTTTTCAGGGACAGGCAACTGATATTGATATACATGCACGTGAAATTTTACAGGCTCGTGATCGTCTAAATTATATACTTGCAAACCATACTGGACAGTCGCTTGAAACGATTCAGAATGACACTGAACGTGATAACTTTATGAGTGCAGATGCAGCAAAAGATTACGGTTTAATCGATAATGTTCTGCAAGAAAGGAGCGTGTTGCCTGAAGAAGTGCAAAAAGAGACTGGACAAGAATCAGAATAATATGTTTGATTGTATAAACAGTGTCTGGAGACTGCTATGACTGACAGAAAACAGAGTAATAATGGCGATGGTGATCGGCTACTATATTGTTCATTCTGTGGCAAGAGCCAACATGAAGTTCGAAAGCTGATTGCAGGCCCATCTGTTTTTATCTGTGATGAATGTGTCGAATTGTGTAATGACATAATTCGAGAAGAAATTCAGGAAAAATCGGTTACCGGTGCTGGTGCAGCACTTCCTACGCCTCATGAGATTAACAAGATCCTGGATGAATATGTTATTGGTCAGGATAAAGCAAAGAAAATTCTCTCCGTTGCTGTCTACAATCATTACAAGCGTCTGGAACAAGGCATTAAAAAATCTGATGTTGAGTTAGCTAAAAGTAATGTGCTCTTAATTGGACCGACTGGTAGTGGTAAAACACTCCTGGCTGAAACGATGGCTCGTTTACTGAATGTGCCTTTCACGATTGCTGATGCGACGACTTTAACTGAAGCAGGCTATGTCGGTGAGGACGTTGAAAACATCATTCAAAAGTTACTGCAAAAATGTGACTACGATGTCGATAAGGCACAGACTGGTATTGTCTATATCGACGAAATCGACAAGATTTCACGTAAGTCAGATAACCCCTCAATTACACGTGACGTATCAGGTGAAGGTGTTCAACAAGCCCTGTTAAAGCTTATCGAGGGTACAATCGCCTCTGTTCCACCACAAGGTGGACGTAAACATCCCCAACAGGAATTCTTACAGGTTAATACAGCTAATATCCTGTTTATCTGTGGTGGTGCATTTGCTGGTTTGGAACGCATTATTCGTGAACGATCTGAAAAAGGTGGTATCGGTTTTTCAGCTGAAGTAAAGAGTAAGCATGATAAAAAGAGTCTGAGTGCGGTTCTTCAGACTGTAGAACCTGAAGATCTTATTAAATATGGATTGATCCCTGAATTTGTCGGGCGTCTTCCAGTTGCAGCTACATTGGACGAACTTGATGAAGAGCAGCTGGTGCAAATCCTGCTCGAACCTAAAAATGCGATTACCAAACAATATATTCGTTTATTTGATATGGAAGGTTGTGAGTTAGAATTTCGTGAAGATGCACTACGTGCCGTTGCCATGAAATCAATGGATCGAAAAACAGGTGCGCGAGGCCTGCGCTCAATAATGGAGAACGTATTACTGGATACGATGTATGATTTACCCTCAATGGACGACGTTAGCAAAATAGTTATAGATGAAGGTGTGATAAACGGTGATTCTGAGCCGTTGATGATCTATGAGGTCTCAGAGATGTCGAAAGTGGCATCTGATTAACATATTCGCTACTCCGTTTTTACCTGCCTTATCGGCTGCACGACTCATGAATGCAGCTAACTCTATTGAAAAGAGATAAATAAGTCACAATATAAGAAAACTATATACTGAACTCTTAAAAAGAATATTAATATTTAATAAAGGTTTTTTATGGCTCAAAAAACTGAATCTCTTCCAGTATTACCTCTTCGCGATGTTGTGGTTTATCCGCATATGGTTATTCCGCTTTTTGTCGGTCGTGAAAAATCGATTAAAGCACTCGATAAGTCAATGGAAGGCAATAAACAAATTTTGCTTGTAGCCCAAAAAAGTGCTGCTGAAGATGATCCAGGACAGGATGAGACCTATGACGTAGGTACAATGGCAAATATTCTGCAGTTACTAAAATTACCCGACGGCACCATTAAGGTGCTCGTCGAGGGTACGTCCAGGGCAGATATAGGAAATTATAGAGAAGTCGATGGAATGCTTGTTGCCGATGTAGAACTGCTTGAACCAAATGTGATTGATGAACAAGAAATGGATGTTCACGCTCGCTCGGCAATGAACCAATTTGAACAGTATGTAAAATTAAATAAAAAAGTTCCGCCTGAGATAATTTCATCATTAGCAAGTATTGATGATGCCAGTCGTCTTGCCGACACCATTGCGGCCCATATGTCGATAAGAATTGAGGAAAAACAACATGTTCTCGAAATTATTGATATTAAAGAACGACTTGAACATCTTATTCACTTGATGGATTCTGAAATTGACTTGTTGCAAGTTGAAAAACGGATTCGTGGTCGAGTCAAGTCTCAAATGGAAAAAAGCCAACGTGAGTATTATCTGAATGAACAGATGAAAGCGATACAGAAAGAATTAGGCGAGATGGAAGATGTGCCAAATGAAATTGACGAACTCGCAGGTAAGATTGAAAAAGCGGGTATGCATAAAGAGGCAAGGGAAAAGGCAGAGTCAGAATTAAATAAATTAAGAATGATGTCGCCGATGTCTGCCGAGGCCACGGTTGTTCGTAATTATATAGACTGGCTAGTCGGTGTTCCCTGGAAAAAACGAAGTAAAGTTTCACAAGACATTATTAAGGCAGAAGGAATTCTTGAAGAAGATCATTATGGTCTGGAAAAAGTAAAAGAACGTATTCTTGAATATCTGGCTGTACAACAACGCGTAAAAAAAATGAAAGGACCTATTCTGTGTCTGGTGGGTCCTCCTGGTGTAGGTAAAACCTCATTGGGTCGTTCAATCGCAAGAGCAACCAATCGTAAATTTGTCCGTATGTCGCTCGGTGGTGTACGTGATGAGGCAGAAATACGTGGTCATCGTCGAACTTATATCGGTTCTATGCCAGGAAAAATTATCCAGGGCATGTCAAAGATAGGTAAAAAAAATCCTCTATTTTTATTAGATGAAATAGACAAAATGGCAATGGATTTTCGTGGTGATCCAGCCTCAGCATTACTCGAGGTTCTAGATCCAGAGCAGAATAATATATTTAATGACCATTATCTTGAAGTCGATTATGACTTATCAGAGGTGATGTTCGTAACAACGGCAAATAGCTTAAATATCCCGGCACCTTTATTGGATAGAATGGAAGTAATCCGTTTGTCCGGATATACCGAAGATGAAAAGGTAAATATTGCTAAACGCTATCTTATTCCTAAACAATTCGAGAGAAATGGATTAAAAGGTGATGAGATTTCGATCAGGGATAGTGTAGTCCGGGATATTATTCGTTATTACACACGTGAAGCCGGTGTGCGTAATCTTGATCGCGAGATAGCGAATATTTGTCGAAAAATCGTTAAACAAATCCTGCTAAAACCAACAAATAAACGTATTGTTGTTACACCGAAAAAACTGGAATCTTTATTGGGTGTTAAACGATTTCGCTATGGTAAGGTGGAAGAAGAAAACCGGATTGGTCAGGTTACAGGTCTTGCCTGGACTGAAGTCGGTGGCGAATTGTTAACAATCGAAGCTGCGATTGTTGATGGTAAAGGCAAAATCACACGTACAGGTAAACTGGGTGAAGTCATGAAGGAATCTATTGAGGCCGCAATGACAGTAGTTCGTAGTCGCAGTGAGGTTCTCGGAATCGAACAAGAGTTTTATAAAGAGCATGATTTTCATATACATGTACCAGAAGGTGCGATACCTAAAGACGGTCCAAGCGCCGGTGTTGCGATGTGTACGGCACTTGTATCTTCTTTATGCCAGATTCCGGTCAAATCTAGTGTTGCCATGACTGGCGAAATTACACTTCGTGGAGAAGTTTTACCTATAGGGGGCTTAAAAGAAAAATTACTCGCAGCATTACGTGGAGGAATTGAAACAGTATTAATACCTTACGAAAATGATCGAGAATTAGTTGAGATTCCAAAGAATATTAAACAGAATCTTGATGTTCATCCTGTCAGGTGGATTGATGAAGTTCTTGATCTAGCATTGGAACGCATGCCAAAACCAAATACCAAAAACCAATCAGATTCTGATATAGTTAAACCAGATAAAGCAAGAGGGGATGACGAAAACGATTTAATCAGACCTCATTAATTATTACACTGGATAAATATTAATAATTTGTGCGAAACCATTGCTTGACGCGTATTTCAGCACTTGGTATAAATCCAATGCTAAGAATCATACAGGTCACACAAACCAAAACAACCTCTCCAGTATTACGTCAACTGTTCTTGAGGATATTTATTAAAAAGGGGATTAATTACTATGAATAAAGCTGAACTTATCGATGCTGTTGCAGACTCTGCTGATCTATCAAAAGCGGCAGCGGGTAGAGTACTAGATGCTGCTATTGGAACGATAACCAAGGCCCTCAAAAAGGGAGATACAGTTACGTTAGTTGGATTTGGAACATTTTCAGTTCGTAAACGTGCTGCTCGTACCGGTCGAAATCCAAGAACCGGTGAAGCAATTAAAATCAAGGCTTCAAAAGTTCCTGGTTTCAAGGCTGGAAAAGCTCTGAAGGATGCCATAAACTAGCGCGCCTTCGGGTGCTTAGCTCAGTTGGTAGAGCGTCGCCTTTACACGGCGAAAGTCGGGAGTTCGAGCCTCTCAGCACCCACCAGAACTCACACCCGGAGTGGTAGTTCAGTTGGTTAGAATACCGGCCTGTCACGCCGGGGGTCGCGGGTTCGAGTCCCGTCCACTCCGCCAACTATTAATATATAAACGGGCGTATCATTTAATATAGATACGCCCGTATTTAATTTCAAGACAAGTAAAGTCGAGTAAGTCATGTTAGCAATAATAAGAGATAGAGCGACAGGTTGGGTAGCCGGTATTATTGTCGGTGCGTTAATTATTTCCTTTGCCTTTTGGGGTGTCAGTTTTTATTTTGGCCAGGGTGGTGATGTTAATGTTGCCAGTGTTAATGGTACCGATATAAAACTTCAAACTTTCCAGCGTTCTTTCTACAATCTCAGAAAACAAATGCAATCAATCTTCGGTGATGCACTTTCTCTGGAAGAAGAAGAGCTTATTAAAGAGCAAACATTGCAAAAGCTGGTTAACACAGAATTAGTAAACCAGATTATAGAAGACAGTGGCTTACGCATAACAAACACAAAAGTAGTAGAAACAATTAAAAATCTCGAACTCTTCAAGGATGAAGAAGGTTTTGATCGTACAAAATACGAACGAAGTATATTTAGCTTGGGTATGGAGCCCGCTTTTTTTGAAGCACAACTTCGTATGGATCTATTATCCGAACAGCTGCAAGCAGGCATTTCTGAAAGTCTTTTTGTTTTGGAATCAGAGTTACATGATATTCTTCGATTGAAATTGCAGACCCGTGATTTAAGCTACAGTATACTTAACCTTGCATCATTTATAGATGATAGTGAAATTGATGATCATGAGATTGAAGCCTTTTATAAGGCCAATCCAGAGCGATATGCCGATCCAGAGAATATCAAAATTGCATATCTTGAACTTGATGTAGATGAACTGACAAAGACGGTTACAACTGACGAAGATAGCCTGAGAAATTATTATAATGATAATAAAGATAATTATGATGTTGCGGAACAACGTTCAGTAACCAAATTATTTGTCAAGACAGGTGAAGAAGCAACTGAAGAACGTAAGGCCAAAGCAAAAGAAATTATTGACTCTGCCATGAAGCTGGTTAATGAAGGAAAAGGATTTGAAGAAGTTATTTCACAATTTACTGAAGAAGAAAAGAGTGCACTGGAATTCAGTGAACATGCTTTCATGGCTAAAGGTATTATGGAAAAAGAAATTGATGAATTTCTTTTTAATTCAGAGGAAGGCGATATTAGTGACATGATTGAGACAAAGAATGGATTCAATATAATAAAGGTGGGTGAAATAAGGGGTGGACCCAAAAATAAATTTGAAAATGTTGCTGAACAGGTGGAACACGATTATCGAAGGAGTCAGGCTGAATTACAATTTTTCGAATTAGCGGATCAATTGACAACCTTAAGTTATGAACATTCAGACACACTTGAAATTGCAGCCGAAGCTATCGGGCTGGAAGTAATCGAGAGTGGCTATTTCAGCCGTGATAGTACTTCTGAAGATCTGATATCAAATCCTAAAATCATTTCGAATAGCTTTGATCCTGAATTAATAAGCTCAGGTCAAAATAGTGAAGCTATAGAGTTATCTGACAGTCATATCGTGGTTTTAAGAGTGTTAGATCACCGGGTGGCTACAACAAAAGCAATAGACGATGTGCGTGATGAAGTCATTGCTGATATCAGGCTTGAACGAGCCGCTGAAAAAATTAACGAAACTGGCGATGCAATTGTTCAGCAGCTTAAATCTGGTGTTTCACCAGATTCTATAACAAGTGAAATAGAGCTTGAATGGACGACGGTAGAAAAAATTAAACGTGATGATGTTAATGTAAATAGAGCGGTTTTACGTAATGCATTTCAATCTGGGAAACCAGGTGATGATGAACCAATAATCTCAAGTAACCGTCTTGGAAGTGGTGATTATGCCATTATCATAGTAACAGCTACATACGATGGTGATGTAGCTGAAGATGATGAGCTTAGTAAACTAACCGATCTGGAATTAAGACGAACACGCGGTACAAATGAATGGCAAGAATTGTTAAAAAATGCCAGAAATAATGCAAATATTATGATTTATAAAGATAATATTTAGGTTCTGGGTTCTAAGTTTTGAACCCCAAACCATGAACCATGAACTTTGAACCCCAAACCTTGAACC
>CAYMPA010000059.1:0-5100 GCA_964392105.1 uncultured Enterobacteriaceae bacterium | reverse complement strand
TGAACCATGAACTTTGAACCCCAAACCTTGAACCCTAGGGCAAATACCGTTCTATTACTGCAGCGCCTACACTATCACCCCAGACATTAACAGTGGTTCTGAATCTATCCAGAAACCAGTCGACGGCAAGAATCAATCCGATACCTTCAACGGGTAAATTCACGGCATTGAGCACTATCAACATCGTTACTAAACCGGCTTGAGGAATTCCAGCTGCACCTATTGCAGCCAATGTTGCAGTAATGAATATGATTGCCTGTTCACCCAGGCTCATTGAAATGCCATAGGCTTGTGCAATAAACATTACGGCAACTGACTCATAGAGTGCTGTACCATCCATATTTACTGTCGCACCAATCGGTAGTACGAATTTTACCGAACGCTTATCGACACCTGCTTCAAGTGCACATTCCATTGTAAGGGGTAAGGTTGCTGATGAACTGGCGGTGCCAAAAGCAGTGATTAGAGCGCGTAATAACTTTAGTAAATATTGCCTTCCCCTGTTACTGAATAAAATTAAAATAATAAATAACAAAATAAAATGCAGTGCCAGACCGAGAATGACTGCAAAACAATAGTTGCCTACGGCTATTAGCTGACTTTTGATCGCTAGCCCGCCACCTGCTTTTCCAAATTGACCCGCGATAAGAGCAAAGATACCAATGGGTGCAAATAACATTACCCAGATAACCAGTTTCATCATTACTTCATTCAGGCCATCAAAAAAACGTATTATTGTGTCATTCTTTTCACCAATGGTTGTTAGTGCCGCTGCAAATAAGAGACAGAAAACAATTAAAGGAAGTAATTGGGTGTCTGCAGCTGCAGAAATGATATTTGGTGTGATTAATGACTTGATTATATCAACCGGACCCGTATTAGCTTTCTCAGATACTGATCCTGGAACCATATCACTGAGTTGCTCAATTCCGCTTCCAGGTTGAATTAAATTCACAACAAATAAGCCGATTAAAACTGCAAAAGCGGTCGTCATTGCGTAATAAAGCAGGGTAGCACCACCAACTTTACCCAATTTTCGAATATCACCTAGTGATGTGACACCACTGATAACAGCAGCAACAATCAATGGAATAATCATCATCTTCAAGGCATCAAGAAATAAATCGCCTATCCAGGCCACAGATACCATGGTGGGCCCAAAAAACCAGCCACAGATTATTCCGGCGAATGCGCCAATCAGGATAGCGATGATCAGCTTGTTTTCACTGACAGACATAATTACTGAATTTACTAGTATTCCGTCAATTTTATTTTGATGGGTAGCCAAATTGAAAGGTACAGATTGTTTTTCAAGACCGTATGCCGCACGACTGCATGGATGCAGAAGGTAGAGCAACGCCGGGAGCATTTGCCGAGGGAAGCGGCATTCGAACGTACATGGACGTATTCAAAGTGTGTCTTGAAAAACAATTTGTACCTTTCCTTATCCATCAATTCAAAGTTGACACAGTATCTATGCCATACCTATCGAATTAAACCCACCATCAACATAGGTGATTTCTCCCGTTATGGCAGCGGCATAATCAGAACACAGGAATGCAGCAACGTTCCCGACTTCTTCTATGGTGACATTGCGTCTTAAAGGAGAAACTTTTTCGACATGGTTTAGAAAATCGCGCATCCCTTTGATGCCTGCAGCGGCTAATGTACGGATAGGTCCTGCTGATATTGCATTCACACGTATACCTTCCGGACCGAGACTAGATGCCATATAACGAACATTTGCCTCAAGACTGGCTTTTGCAACACCCATAACATTGTAATTTGGCATGGCACGTACGGCACCAATATAGCTGAGTGTTAACATAGCGCCATTTCGACCCTGCATCATCTCTCTGGCAGCATCCCCAAGCGCAGAAAAACTATAAGAACTGATTTCGTGGGCAGTTAGAAAACCTTCACGGGTAACATTTTCGAGATATTCACCGTCAAGCAGTTCTTTTGGCGCAAAAGCGACAGAATGGATCAATATGTCCAGTTCATCCCAATAATCATCCAAATGTACAAAAACAGACTGAATTTGTTCATCATCGGCTACATCACAAGGTACTGTAATCTCAGAGTTGACTTCGGCAGCAAATTTTTCAACTCTGCCACGTAATTTGTCATTTTGATAGGTAAATGCCAATTCAGCCCCTTCACGGTGCATTGCCTGTGCAATACCCCAGGCGATTGATCGATTGCTGGCAACACCAACGATTAGAGCGCGTTTATTATCAAGTAATCCCATATGTCTATCCTTTTGAATATAGTTATGTGAATCTTTCTATTCTTTAAAGGGCATCTCTAAAAATGCACTTTTCACCCCTCAAGGGGGTACCGAGGTCCGCGACAGCGGCGTCTGCTCGGCAACTGCTCGGTCTTCGTTCGGTAATTGCTCCTGCATTACTTTACTACCTACATCCGTGTAGGCATCCCGACACCACTCTATCGCTCACATTCATGTGAGCGTCCCGGCGTTGCTCTACCTACTGCGTCCATGTAGTCATCCGTACTCGAATACCCAAAGGGCACGCTGTCCTCATGTATGTTTTATACATTGCGGTTCTCCGCGCTGTGCCTCCTAGCACTTATGTACAGGGGCTTACTGTATGCTGGTTTTGCAAGAGCAAAAACCAGCCACGAAAATATCACTATTATTAGATGAGCCCTTAATATCAAAGTGTACAGAAAAATGACCACGTTTATAATGCACTCGTGACTACAAAACATATAAAAACAATAATTCGACACAAGTCAGGCTTCATTAAGATTTCGCAATTGTTTATATGTTTATCTTTGCTTTGTACAGGATGTGACCAGTCACCCTGGAATAACCCTTATCCTGATCAGGATTCGACCAAGAGTATTTATTATGATTCATTTTCTGAGCGACCTAAGCACCTGGACCCGGTTAGCTCTTACAGCTCCAATGAATATGTTTTCCTGGGACAAATCTATGAGCCGCCATTGCAATATCACTTTCTGAAACGTCCCTATGAATTAATTCCACTCACAGCGACAGAATTACCAAAACCGGTTTATTTTGATAATGAGGGACTGGCTTTATCAGAAGAGTCGGATCCGACAATAATCAATAGTGTCAAATATAGAATATCAATCAAACCGGGGATTTTATATCAACCACATCCTGCTTTCGCAAAAGATTCGCGTGGTAAATATCTTTATCATGATCTTACTAAAGAGAAATTAAACAATATTCACACCTTATCTGATTTTGATGTCGTAGGGACCCGGAAAATGTTGGCCAAAGATTATGTTTATCAAATAAAAAGGATGGCGCATCCGCGGGTACATTCTCCTATATCAGGTTTAATGGGGAAATACATTCTTGGACTTAATGAATTAGCAGAAGAACTCACAAGTCTTGATGCATCAACAACAAACTATATCGATCTGAATAGTTTTGAATTACCTGGTGCAAAGGTCATTGATGATTACACCTTTGAAATAACCCTTAAACAGAAGTATCCGCAGTTCCTTTATTGGTTATCAATGTCTTTTTTTGCTCCAATGCCGTGGGAAGCCGACTACTTTTATTCCCAGGAAGGCATGACGGAAAAAAACATAACGCTTGATTGGTATCCTGTTGGCACAGGACCATTCATGTTAATTGAAAATAATCCTAATCGTCGTATGGTGCTTGAACGCAATCCAAACTTTAGAGGAGAGACTTATCCTGTTGAAGGTGATGAGGGTGATCAGGAATCAGGCTTACTTGACGATGCCGGTAAGGAAATGCCTTTTTTTGATACGGCTATATACAGTCTTGAAAAGGAATCAATACCTGCCTGGAACAAATTTCTTCAAGGTTATTATGATACATCAGGCATCGTATCAGACAGTTTTGATCAGGCTGTGCAGTTCAATATACAAGGTGATGCAGAATTAACGGATGAAATGCTGGATAAAGGCATTCGTTTATTAACCGCAGTGACAACCTCAACTTATTACATGGGGTTTAATATGTCCGATGATTTGATTGGTGGCGATAGTGAACGAGCCCGACTACTAAGGCGTGCAATCTCGATCGCAGTTGATTATGAAGAATTCATATCCATATTTGCAAATGGACGAGGTAAGCCTGCGCAAGGACCCATTCCACCTGGGATCTTTGGGAATATTCCAGGTGAAGCAGGGATTAATCCTTATGTATATCAATGGCAAAATGGTAAGCCAGTCAGATATGATATTGAACATGCAAAACAGTTAATGCAGCAAGCGGGCTATCCAAATGGTGTTGATCAAAATAGTGGTAAACCCCTGGTATTAAATTTCGATTCGCCCGCAGCAGGGCCGGGGAGTAAGGCATCATTCGACTGGTTGCGCAAACAGTTTGCAAAACTTGGCATTATTCTGGTTATACGTGCTACGGACTACAATCGTTTCCAGGAAAAGATGCGTAAAGGTACCGCACAGATATTCCAATGGGGATGGAATGCGGATTATCCCGATCCGGAAAACTTTTTCTTTTTGCTATACGGACCGAATTCAAAGATAGATAAAAATGGCGAAAATGCAGCCAATTATAAAAATCAAGAATTTGATTTGTTATTCAATCAAATGAAAAGTATGAGTAATAGCCCTGAGCGACAGGAAATTATTAACCAGATGGTTGAGATTTTAAGACGAGATGCTCCTTGGTTATGGGGGTACCACCCAGTTGGATTTTCTCTACATCATGAATGGTACAAGAATGCAAAACCAAACTTGATGGCAAATAACACTCTTAAGTATAAACATATTGAACCCGGGACTCGTTCAGTAAAGCGCACTAACTGGAACCAGCCTATATGGTGGCCGATCGCATTGATCTTTTTATTATTTATTATCGTATTACTACCCGCAATTATTACATATCGTCGTAAGGAGACTGAATCGACCTATGATCCAGGAAACCTCAGTTGATCGGCTATTAATTACAATGATGCATAGTAAACCAGTAACATATCTTATTTTATGTATTAACTCATTGGGTGAATTCGCCTACTCATTTGATTGCACATTTTTCAGGTTCATTTGCCTGACAGCAAAAGCCTTACGTAGAATCGCTGGTTTTTGCTCCTGCAAAACCAGCAT
>CAYMPA010000058.1:0-15880 GCA_964392105.1 uncultured Enterobacteriaceae bacterium | reverse complement strand
CATCATCGAACCCATACCAGCGCTCTTTAAAAAAGATGTGGCCGCTCATTTCACCAGCCAGAGGCGCATCTATCTCTTTCATCTTGTTCTTGATAAATGAATGGCCCGTTTTCCACATCAGTGGTTTACCGCCATTGGATTCAATAATTGATTTCAGATAACGACTACATTTCACATCAAAGATAATTTCGGCCCCCTGATTGCGTGACAAAACATCTTTAGCCAATAACATAAGTTGTCGATCTGGCCAGATTATATTGCCATTTGCGTCTATCACACCCAATCGATCACCGTCTCCATCAAATGCAAAACCAATATCCGCACCTTCAGTCTTAACTTTCTCAATAAGATCTTTCAGGTTTTCGGGTTGACTGGGATCAGGGTGGTGGTTAGGAAAACTTCCATCGTTCTCACAATACAACTCTATTACATCATGACCGATTGCATTGAGTAATTGAGGTGCTAACGTACCTGCTACTCCATTTCCACAATCAACAACAATTTTTAATGAAGAACCTAATGCAACAGGTATATCCTCTGAGATTCGTCGAACATAGTCAGCCGAGATATCAGCATGACGAAGATCGCCTTGGCCAGTTGTAAATTCACCGGAAATAGTATGGTTTTGAATTTCCTTAATTTCATCACCGCTAAGCGAACTGCCTGCAAGCATAATCTTGAGCCCATTATACTCGGGGGCATTATGGCTGCCGGTAACCATTACACCACTGCCAGTTTCCAGATGATGTGTTGCAAAATACAGTACCGGCGTTGGCACCATACCAATATCAATTACATCCCTTCCTGTACTTCTTAACCCTTTAATCAAAGCTTCACATAACTCAGGGCTTGATGTTCTTCCATCACGAGCAACAGCAATCCCTTGTTGACCTCGTTTATGTGCCATCGTGCCAATTGCTCTGGCAATTTCGTAAACTGCTGCTTCAGTAAACGTTTCGCCAACTATGCCACGTATGTCATAGGCACGAAAAATAACAGGAGCAATTTGTAATTGTTCAGTTTCTTTTGCTGTGTTGTTTTGTTCTGATGCTGGTGCAGTTTCTGTTGTGACAGATTCAGTTGTTACTTCTGATTCACTTGCTGTCATATTCGCAGTGGGCGTAGCTGCCGCGTCAGGTGGTGTAGCAATCATCGTGGCATCATCAGTATTGATTCCCTTTGATACTGGCTTTAGGTTAGCCGTAATCCTTTCACCTTTCGGTAAATGCGGAATCATATGCTCTACACCTGCATGTGCGCCTTCAGCAATAGCACGAACCGCTCCCTCATAGCTTATTAAGTCATCGTCTGAATCCGCTGATGAGGAACCTCTTTTCTGCATAACAAAATAAACACCGCCGGCAATGACTAATAACACTAAAACAATCGGTAATAAGGGCAGGCCTGATGATGCCTCATCTTCTGCTACTACTGATGAAGTGCCGGACCAATAGGCAATTATCCAACGTGTATCATTAACGCTTACTGTGATTGCTGGACCTTGTCTTACACTGGCATCGCCACTCTTTGCTAGCACTAATGTTTTACCTGCAGCACGCTGTGTAAGTTCTACGTATTCATCATTTAAACCTAAATCTTTCATCATGCCTTCAAATAGACTGACATCCAGACTCAGGTGCAATATACCAATTAATTCATATGCATTATTAACAACACGTTCAATCATCACGATATGCTGATTTGGCGTTCCAAACAAATGAACTTCCGCATTAATCTGACTTGTTGTTTCTACCTTATTGAGCATATCCAATGAAGCGTAGCTTAGAGGTGGAACAGAGGCTTCATCATATTGATAAGCGCCCGGTTTTAAATAACGCAACTTTAAAGCTTGATCAAATAACGGTTGTTTTTCTTCAGCTGTAACAAGTAATGTCGCGTCATCGACATTTTGTTGAAATAGTTCGATTGTTTGCTCGTCCCTGGCCAGAGCAGCTAGTTTATCTCTTACAAGCCCCAGGCTCTTTTGCACCTGAGTTGCAATATTCCGCGCCATCATATCCCTGGCTTCACGCTCGGTCTTTTCTGTATCAGCAGAAATTTTCGAATACAATGCCCAGCCACCACCTCCGACAACAAAAATGACCAAGACGCATACAGATACAAGAACTGCATTTCTGACAGTTCGTCGGCTAAACCGACGATTAGTGACCGGCCCATCAATCATTAAATACTCTCCCCTATATCCTCAGACACATCTGTATGGCCAAAACCACCATCGCCTCTCATTGTCTCAGTAAATGATTCAACGAATACAAAATTCGCTTTTACTACTGGCACAATTATCATTTGTGCAATACGGTCTCCAGGATTTATCGTGTATGATGTATCACCTCGATTCCAGCACGAAACAAAAATCTCTCCCTGATAATCTGAATCGATTAAACCGGTAAGATTTCCCAGAACGATACCATGTTTGTGCCCAAGTCCGGAACGTGGCAATAACATAGCAGCATAGGCATTATCTGCGATATGAATTGCAAAGCCAGCTGGTATTAATATTGTTTCACCTGGCTTAATAAGCTGGATCTCATCAACACAAGCACATAAATCCAGGCCAGCAGAACCTTCTGTTGCATAGTCTGGCAAAGGAAATTCATTGCCTAAACGCTCATCAATGAGTTTTATTAATATATTTTTCATTATATTGATCGGCAATTATGTTAATCAGGTTTCTCGCCAACTTGTTTTTTGGCGCTTGTTGTAATTGTTTTTGTCCTGTTCTCCAAATTACAGTCAATGCATTCGTTTCAGAATCAAATCCTAGTTCATCGCTCACCTGATTTGCGGCAATCATATCAAGTTTTTTAGTTCGTAATTTTGATTGTGCGTTTAATTCAAGATTTTCAGTCTCTGCAGCAAAACCTACTGTAAAAGGAGGGTTATGCAAAGCA
This sequence comes from uncultured Enterobacteriaceae bacterium, assembly GCA_964392105.1. Lineage (GTDB taxonomy): Bacteria > Pseudomonadota > Gammaproteobacteria > Eutrophobiales > Eutrophobiaceae > UBA7359. The sequence goes on along the minus strand of CAYMPA010000058.1, from coordinate 12,968 downwards.
GCAACTTCAGCCAGAATATCAGGATTTTTCTTTAGCTTTAATTCAAATGAATCACTGGATTTTTTAATCTTTTGCTCTGAAATTGTTTGCAGACTGTAATCAGCTACTGCTGCAGTTGAAATAAAAATATCTGTATTACTGATTTTTTGCATCACTACGCCATACATTTCTGCGGCAGAGGTCACATTAATTACTTTTGCCCTTTCAGGGGTTGACAGGTTGACTGGTCCAGAAATGAGAGATACATCAGCACCTGCTTCAATAGCGGCAATTGCAATCGCATATCCCATTCGCCCGGAACTGCGATTACTTATATAACGCACTGGATCAATCGCCTCCCGGGTCGGTCCAGCAGTTACCAGTAATCGAGAGCCGGCCAGGATATTTGTTTCAAATAATTTTGCCGCTAGCGATGCAATTTCTTCCGGCTCGAGCATTCGGCCAGGTCCGTTTTCACCACAAGCTTGATCTCCTTCTGCTGGACCAATAATACCTATACCTCTCTCTTTTATCTTTTCCAGATTCTCTTGTGTTGCCGGATTTAACCACATCTGCTGATTCATTGCCGGAGCTAAAATAACCGGCCCATCTGCTGCCAGACATAAAGTACTTAGTAGATCTTCAGCAAAACCATTTGCATACCTGGCAATGAAATTTGCACTGGCTGGCACGATCAGAATCAAATCAGCCCATCTAGCCAGATCGATATGGCTCATCGCTGATTCAGTTTCCAGATCCAGTAATTCTGTATGAACTGGTTTTCCTGATAAGGCCTGGAGGGTCAACGGAGTTATAAATTCATTGGCATTACGTGTCATAACAACGCGAACATCCGCACCATTTTGCCGCAATATACGCAACAAAACAGCAGCCTTGTAGGCTGCAATGCCGCCGGTTATACCTAATAAAATACGTTTTCCTGTTAATTGATACATATTTTTTTGATTTTACCTTATTATTGTCCCAAGTGGCGTACAGATTGAGCATGTACTCACATACATAAACCTAGAAACCGCAGTTGGACTCATTTGAGTGTGCATTTATCAGGCTCAGTTGCGCCGACTAGAAAGCCGCACATAGTAATTCTACGTAAGGTTTTCGCCGACAAGCAAATGGGTTTGAAAAATGTGCAATCATATGCGTAGACGGACTCACTCAGCGAGTAATGCGTTAAAATAATGTAAGATGTTAATTTGTTAAGCATTGTTCTGATTTAGTGTCGGTCAACTGCGGTTTCTAGGTTAAATATTTACAGTGACAAGGAGTGTTACGATGTCCATTTCCAGTTGGCCAATCCACGAAAGACCAAGAGAAAAATTATTAGAAAAAGGGCCTGCTGCCCTATCAGATGCTGAAATTCTGTCCATTTTCCTCAGAACTGGCCGTGAAGGTTATTCCGCACTGGATCTGGCTCGGGAACTTTTAGAAAAATTTCGGGGCCTTCGTCAACTTATTGATATTGATCAAAAACAATTTTGTGAGACAAAAGGCCTTGGTATGGTCAAGTATGTCCAGATAAAAGCAGCGATAGAGCTCGGCCGGCGTTATCTGCAAGCAGAATTAGAAACCGGAAATGTATTTACCAACCCTGATCAAACACGTGAGTTTCTGACCTTGAAACTACGCGCTTATCCGTATGAAGTGTTTGCATGTCTTTATCTCGATAACCGTCATCGATTAATCAGTTTTGATGAGCTCTTTCGAGGAACAATTGACAACGCCCAGGTTCACGCGAGGGAGGTTGTTCGTGCCGCCTTGAAACACAATGCAGCAGCAGTAATTCTGTCTCATAACCATCCATCTGGCGTAGCCGAACCCAGCCAATCAGATATTAATTTAACTCAAGAATTGAAGAAGGCGCTCAGTCTGGTCGATGTACGGGTATTGGATCACCTGATTATTGGTAATGGCGATGCAATATCACTTGCAGAGCGCGGCCTGATATAGGCCAAGATATTAGTAACGTCTAAATACTTGGATTCAGTGGTCAATCCATGTACAATCCGCGCTCTTTTTATATTGTGAATGACGAGAAAAAATCATGTCACGAGTATGTCAGGTAACGGGTAAAGGCCCCATGGTTGGGAACAATGTTTCCCATGCGAAAAACAGAACAAAACGTCGTTTTCTGCCTAATTTGCAATCAAGACGATTCTGGATTGAAAGTGAGAATCGTTGGGTCAGATTACGCGTCAGCAAACAAGGTTTGCGTATTATTGACAAAAACGGCATTGAAAATGTCCTGGCTACCATCCGTTCTCAAGGCGTAACGATTTGAGGTAACAACATGCGTGACAAAATAAAACTCGTCTCTTCTGCAAAAACAGGTCATTTTTACACTACGACCAAAAATAAACGAACCATGCCGGACAAAATTGAAATGAAGAAATATGATCCGGTCGTTCGAAAACACGTCATCTATAAAGAAGCTAAAATTAAATAGAGGCAGTATCTCTCTTAAATAACCACAGAGAACACAGAGAAGAGCTAAAATAATATAGCTTTGAAGGTGTTTGTACTGTGTCTATTTTAACTATTTTAATATTTCTTTGTTATTCGTATTTTTTGTTTTCTCTGTGTACTCTGTGGCAGCTTAATTAATAATACTTCACGTAAAACATTATACCGGTTGTAAGGTATAGGCCCGAATACTTCGCGAAAACTCTTCCAGTGCCTCGATTCCGGTCTCCTCAGCCTGGCGGCACCATTCCTGTAAATGCTGTACCAATGACTCACGTGTTGCAGATCTCTCCTGCCAGATACTTTGCAGGCGCTGTCTAAATTCATAAACAACTTTTAGTGTATCGCTTTGTACCAGAAGATTTTCCAATCTTTCCTGCGCTTTCGAATCCAGCAAATTATCAGCCCGATTCAAAAGTTTTCTGCCACGACGCAATAGTATTCTTCGCGTTACACTCGCCTTACGCATCTCGTCTTTATACACATCGCTCATTACTTCACGCGCATAATCAGACATAACATGCAACCGGTTAGTAATAACTGCGCTTACGGTATCGTAATCGATCATTGGCTTATCATTATTAAACATGGGGATTGGTGCTAATTTCTTCACCTTGGCCAAACCCAGGGCGCTTAATATCCGAATATATAACCATCCCAAATCAAACTCCCATAGCTGGGTAGAAAACTTTGCTGAACTAGCAAATGCGTGATGATTGTTATGCAATTCTTCACCACCAATCAATAACCCGGCAGGAACGATATTGGTTGATGCATCGGCTGTTTCGAAGTTTCGATAACCACGCCAATGACCAATTCCATTTATTACGCCAGCAGCAAAAAACGGAATCCAGGCCATCTGGATTGCCCAAATAGAAATACCAAGGAAACCAAACAAGGTAAATTCAATAAAGAACAGGCTTATTACACCAAGAAAAGTGTATTTGCTATATAGCTTTTGTTCTATCCAGTCATCAGGAGTTTTGTGCCCATATTTCTCCAGTGTCTCCGGTTTTGCAGCCTCAGCACGGTATAATTCAATCCCTTCCCACAACACTTTATTAATCCCTTCAATTACCGGGCTATGTGGATCGTCTTCTGTATCAACCTTGGCATGATGTTTACGGTGTACTGCAACCCATTCCTTTGTCCCTATGCCAGTAGTAAACCATAGCCAAAAACGAAAAAAATGACTCACTGCGGGATGTAATTTCAGGGCACGATGTGCCTGGTAACGGTGTAAAAAAATCGTAACAGATGCAATCGTGATATGTGTTACACCAAGAACTACTAAAATGTAGCCCCACCAGGGTAAATTTATCAGGCAGTTAAGCATTGTTTTGACCTCTTATTTATAAATTCAAGATAATTTTCGCTATTTTCAATGGGTTCGCTTTAATAATATGTGTCCTTGCTTATCCATCTCAGCAGTCCATCCCGGGGCAACCCAAATTGTTGAATCAGGATCGCAAATTGTTACCGCACCATTAATAACTTGCCCTGATTGAATCGTTGTACGCATTAGATATTTGTCCCCATTACTCATACTGTTATTTGTAAAGGCATAATCTGTTCCATCATCAAGCACCAATTCCAGCCTGACCTTGATGCCAACCCTGACATTGACCAGCTCTACCGGCGTATTGAGTTGATGACCATATCGATTCAGATGCTGCTGGTGAAACGCAGCCTCACTCGTACTTTTATCTACCCATGATACTTCCAGAGTATGTGCCTGTCCGTGATAACACAGATCCAGACTAGCATTAATGACCATATTTTCCAGTTGATGTCCTTCTTTTAACAGCGCTTCTTTACCTCTTTCTGCCAGTTTTTGAATTATATTATCGATTTGCGCTTCATCTACACCACATAATAAACAACCCAATGTTTGAGCAAGTTGTCTGCCAGGCTCGGCAACGAGCATACCAAGCGCAGATAACACTCCGGCTCGATCAGGTACTATTGCTTGCGTCATCCCCAGTTGCTCAGCTAGTTCACAGACATGCAGGCCTCCAGCACCACCAAAGGCCATTAAAGCAAAGCCTCTCGGGTCTATACCACGTTCAACACTAATGACACGTATGGCCTGCGCCATATGTTCATTGGCAATTTGAATTATGCCTTCTGCTGCAGCTTCAGTAGATTCAAGATTTAAACTTATCGCAAGCTGGGAAATCACTTTCTCAGCCTGCCCATAATCAGCTGACAAAGATTCTCCAAATTTAACTTGTCTGGGAATCCGGCCAAGCACCAGGTTTGCATCTGTTACTGTTGCGGATTGACCGCCCAGACCGTAACAGGTAGGACCGGGTGAGGCACCAGCAGACTCAGGTCCGACTTGAAGAAGACCGCCATCATCGACATATGCAATTGAACCACCACCTGCACCAATAGTATGGATATTCGCCATGGGCACACCAACTGGATAACCGGCAATATTACCATCTCCGGTTAATTCAATCTTTCCATCTATCAAGGCAACATCGGTTGAGGTACCACCCATATCAAAGGTTATGATTTTTTCATCTGTCAGGCTTTTTGCCAGATAATGCGCGGCTGTCAAACCACCTGCCGGACCGGATAAAAGTAAATGTACTGCCTCTTGACCAGCCTGCTTGGAGTCACATGTATTACCAGAACTACGCATGATTGATAACTGTGCCTTATCGAGATTGATCTGAAGTCGATTTATATAGCCCTGCATCACTGGTCCTACATAGGAATTGAGCCAGGTTGTTATACCGCGTTCATACTCTCGATAAACAGGCATGACTTTTGAAGAACACGAAACAAATATATGGCCGGGCATTGCACTGGCTAATTGTTCTTCAAAACAGGAGTCCAGGTAAGAGAACAATAGATTGATTGCTATCGCTTCTGGATCTAACTCTGCGATTTTATTTAATAACTTAGCAATATCATCCTCAGTTAGTGGTTCCAGAACTTTGCCGTCTGCAGTAAGCCGTCCGCCAGTTTCCAGACAATGTGATTGTGGTACAGGAGGTAAAACAGGTGTTGGTGTTAAATTATAGAGTTCTTTTCTCGCCTGACGGCCTATGGTTAACACGTCCTTAAATCCGCGATTACTGATATAGACTGTCCCGGCGCCTTTACCCTCAAGCATTGCATTGGTTGCGACAGTTGAACCATGAATTATCTGCAAGTTATCTGACAGTGTAATACCCAATTCATGAATACCTTGTAAGATCGCTTTTTCTGGCGCATCTGGTGTTGAAAGCACCTTATGAGTTCGGGTCGAGTTACCATCAAACAATACGAAATCGGTAAATGTTCCGCCTGTATCAATACCTAATAGCTGCATTTTATCAATCAGACTTGCAAGTTTTGAAGTTATAAGAATAATAGCTGCGCAATGGAGAGTGAAATACTTATATCGGTTCAGGAACTTTCACGCTTTTATGGCCAACAGCGTGCCATAGAAAATGTGAGTTTTAACGTCCACCGTGGTGAAATCCTCGGCTTCCTGGGACCAAACGGAGCTGGCAAAACAACAACAATGCAAATCATCTGTGGTGTCGTCGCTGCAAATCATGGCTCCGTCAGAATTGCTGGTCATGACATTCAAGAAGCATCTCGTATAGCAAAACAACATATCGGTTTTTTACCGGAACTGCCACCGTTGTACAACGATCTGACCATCGATGAATATTTAAATTATGCGGCAAAATTACGTGGCATCAAAAAAGATGAATTAGATGAAGCCATTAAAACCAGTAAACAACGGTGCGGCCTTGAAAGTTCAGGTTCACGCCTGATACAAAATCTATCCAAAGGCTATAAACAACGAGTCGGTATAGCACAGGCAATTATCCATACGCCGTCAGTTATTATCCTTGATGAACCGACCTCAGGTCTTGACCCCATACAGATTCGGGAAATAAGAGAATTGATGCGTGAGCTGGGTGAAGATCATAGTGTCATACTTTCAACCCACATCCTCACTGAAGTCCAGAGCTTATGTGATCGCGTGTTGATTATTAACCAGGGCAGTATTGTTTTGGATCAGTCACTGGATCAATTACGAAATACTTCTAATAAACATGACAATATTGAAATTGGTTTACGCAATCCCCCCGCATTGGAAGCATTACTTGGTATAAAAGGTGTTGCATCTGCGGAAATCATCAATGAAGGCACCTTACGCGTAAACTTTAATCCTGATGCAGATGCAACTGATGCAATTGTCGGGAAAGCCGCTACTGAAAACTGGGGTTTATACAAACTAAACCCGGGCGACACCTCGCTTGAATCTGTGTTTATGCGGCTGACTTATGGTGACAATGAACAAGCTGAAGAACATGAGAACACGGCATGATTAATAATATTGGTTTAATTGCTGCCAATGAGTTACGACGCCTGTTCAAATCACCACTGGCCTGGGTAATCCTTGCCGTAGTACAGTTTTTATTAGCAATATTCTTCTATCTATTATTATCTCAATACATGCAACCGGCTTCAGCGGGCTCTGGTTTAACCGAGGTTGTTATATCTGGCTTGTATCAAATTGCCGGCGTTATTATGTTACTGGTATCACCATTGCTAACCATGCGTTTGATTACTGACGAACGTCGCACGGGCACGATAAAGTTATTATTCTCATCACCATTAAGTATCTCTGAACTGGTGCTTGGCAAATATGTTGGGATAACAGCTTTTTATTGCTTAATGTTAATTATGATCAGCTTGATGCCCGCTTCATTAATGTTTGGTACGCAACTTGATCTCGGGCAAATTGCTTCTGGGTTGATAGGATTGTTATTGTTGATGTCATCTTTTGCATCGATTGGCTTGTTTTTATCATCACTTACAAATTCACCTGCTATTGCTGCTATCAGCACTTTCGGTGTCCTGTTTTTACTCTGGATAATAAACATAGCCGGTACCAACGCATCAGAAGGAACGGCAGCAATATTTTCTTATTTGTCATTACTTAAACATTACAACAGTTTATTAAACGGCGTATTTAATTCGACTGACGTCTTGTTTTATATTCTTGTCAGTATTTTTTTTATTGTGTTAAGTATCTGGCGCCTGGATGCTGAGCGAACTTATGGATAAGTTAAGAGACTATTTGATAATAATATGTTCGTAACAGCAAAAACACGTTTACAGTCTCGTTTAAATAGCATTGTTATGGTGTGTTTATTAACAGTCATCCTTGGTTTATTGGCATGGTTCAGTAATAAACACACTGTAGAATATGACTGGACCGCAACTGGACGGCATACATTATCCGAGGCTAGTCGCAATCTATTGGTTAAAATGCCGGGGCAGATTGAAGTCACATCATATGCACGTGAAAACTCTTTATTACGTGATGCCATTAAAAAATTTATTGGGAAATATCAGAGTCATAAGCCCAACATTGTGCTACGTTTTGTCAACCCGGATGCGGTTCCTGATGAAGTACGTAATCTTGGTATCAGTGTTGATGGTGAGATCATTGTGCGATATCAGGATCGTAGTGAACATGTAAAGTCAGATAGTGAACAGGTTTTTACCAATGCCTTACAACGACTGGCGCGTAACCAGGAAAGATGGATTGCTTTTATAGAAGGTCACGGCGAACGCAATGCATTAGGTGATGCCAATCATGATTTGGGGGAATGGGTAAAACAACTTTTTAATCAAGGCTACCGGGTACAACCTATTAACATTGGAGAAACACAGGCGATTCCTGATAATACCGGCGTTCTGGTTCTTGCCGGCCCGCGCATAGATTATCTGCCGGGCGAGCTTGAGATCATCCTTAAATATATAAATGCAGGTGGCAACCTGTTATGGCTGCATGACCCTGGACCGCTTTATAAATTAGATGCCCTAACAGAAGAATTTTCTCTGAATTTCTATCAAGGCATAGTAATTGATTATGCTGGTCAATTAATTGGTATTAACGATCCAGGCATCGCTCTGGTCACTAAAACATTATATTCACCACATGCCATTACCGAGGGTTTTGAATTCACAACATTATTCCCTAATGCTGGAGCCATTGAAATATTGGAGACAAATAAATGGACAGCCAAGCCTGTTCTTGGCACGGGTGATCACACCTGGAACGAGACAGCCAAACTTGAGGGTGCTGTTGAGTTTAATGATGATAGTGATACTCAAGGCCCATTAACAATTGGCCTAAGTCTGGAACGAGATATCGAAATAGAAGAAGGCGATGAACTGGTTACCAAACAACAACGCATAGTTGTTATAGGTGATGGAGATTTTCTGTCAAATACCTACCTTGCAAACAGCGGTAATAATGAGCTCGGCACGCGAATCATCAACTGGTTAAGCAGTGATGATGAATTTATTTCAATTCCACCAAGGATTGCAAACGACTCTCAATTAAATATGTCATCAACAGTGTTAGGAATTATAGGCATTGGATTTTTATTTGTAATGCCCGCAGTGCTGATTGTTATTGGCATTACGATTGGAATACGAAGAAAGAAACTGTAACGTGGACAAGCGTATCTGGATTAACATCGGTCTGCTTGTTTTTATTGTTTTTCTGTCAGCTATACTTCTCATTTCAGAAAATGAGACCGAACAAGAATTACCACGACTTTCAACTATAGACTCAAATGACATCGTTCAGATTAAAATCTTGAGAAAAGATTTAGACAACTTCATCTTCAATAAACAAGGCAAGACGTGGTATATGAATTTCCCACTACAATTCCGTGCAAATAATGCACGCATTAATGCCATGTTGCGAATGCTGAAAGCTGAATCACACGGTCAATTAAACCCTGCTGAAGTTGAGCTTGAACGTTTTGATCTCGCTGATCCGATTGTTACGATGAATTTAAGTGATCATATGTTTACATTTGGTAATACCGATGCAATCGATCAACGTCGTTATGTTTTATTTAATAACACAATTCACATGGTCAATGACTTTCTCTACCAACAATTGATGACAAATGCTGCATTTTTTGCAGACACCAAACTTATTCCTGAAACTCCTGAAATTAATTCGATTCAGTTTCCGGACAACCAGATTGATCTGGTTGATGGTCAATGGCAAATGCAAATCCTTATGGACATTAATCCTGATCATTTAAAGCGCATTGTATTCAATTGGCAAACTGCAACAGCGCTCTCGGTAAGCAAGTATGAACAACCTGAATCAGAATCCTTAATCAAATTATCTACAACAAGTGGCGAATCCATTATATTTGTCATCGTCGCAACTGAACCACATTTGATCCTTGGTAGAAAGGATCTCGGCATTCAATACCATATGGGAAGTAATCAGGCAGCTAAGTTATTATTAAAAGAAAATACTAATACGGAAGATCAAACTGAATCAACCGAGTTTGAATAAAGGCAAGTGCCTGAACTACCCGAAGTTGAAACGACAAGAAAAGGCATAGCACCCTATGTTGAGGGTAAAGTTGTAAAAGACATTATCATTCGTGAACGCAAACTGCGTTGGCCGATACCAGCAAGCCTGAAACGATCACTGAAGGACCAACATATACGAAAACTTAAACGTCGCGCCAAATATTTACTCTTTTATACCGATAAAGGATGCCTGATATTACACCTTGGCATGTCCGGTAGTTTAAGGGTAATTGATAATAATCATGCCCATGAAAAACATGATCACGTTGATATTGTTTTCGAGTCAGGTTATTCATTACGATTTCGAGATCCGAGAAAATTTGGCTCGATACTTTGGACAAAAGATAACCCATTGGATCATAAGTTAATTAATCATCTCGGCCCTGAACCACTAAGTGACGAATTCAATGCTGACTATATATACACTCGTTCACGAAATCGCACACAAGCAATTAAAACATTCATCATGGATTGCCGCATCGTTGTAGGTGTCGGCAATATCTATGCAAACGAAGCCCTGTTTGTGGCTGGTATCAATCCAAAACATAAGTCTGGCAAGGTATCAAAAGCGCGCTATGAAAATTTAGTTCATGCTATTAAGGACGTATTAAACCAATCAATCGAAAAAGGCGGCACGACTCTACGCGACTTTATCAATGGAGAAGGCAAACCCGGTTACTTTAGTAATGAACTAAAGGTTTATGATAAAGAAGGCGAACCCTGTAGCCACTGTGATAAACCGATTAAAATGGTTCGCCTGGGTCAACGATCAACATTTTATTGTTCTAACTGTCAAAGTTAAATGTATTATCCATTAAAAACTTCATTAGTTTTAACTGTATGTGCATTGCTTCCATTAAATGCAGTATCAGAAGAAACAGTCACAACAGATAAATTATCTTGTTATGCCAAGCATTTAGATACAAATAAACTGGTGGAGGTAAAGACTGTTTCCGGAATAACCGGTAGCAAAATAGCAACGGCACAATGGCCCTTGGGCTACCCAACAATAGTGATCGATAATAGTGCGTTTGTAAAACTTCTGAAAAATGCAAAACAATTTATTTATTACCATGAATGTGCACACTTACAAACAAAGACGGAGGATGAACATGAGGCCGACTGTACAAGCATTGACGCACTAGTTGAAAAACATGACTACTCTGCATTAGACGTAAGAAAACTCATTCAAACACTGTCAAAAGAGCTTGGCTGGAGTCGACGCTGGCAAGAATTATTAAATTGTGAAAGTGTGCTGGAATAATTACCGAGAAATAAAAATAACTTCAGCTGTACCTTCGCCACGTGGATCACTGGCAGCAAAACTAATATTTTTTTTCTTCCAGATCATGATCGCCTGCATATTGCCATAATGACGATTTTTTTCATTCAGTTTATGACCTTTGCTTTTAAGTATTTCCTGTTCTCTGATTGTTAAACCGCCAAGTTCATATTGAACCTGGTCGGGAAGATATTGGTGGTGATATCGCGGTAAACTAACCCAGGACTGCGGTAAGTTACCGTCTGCAAAATCCAACACACCGAGTAATACCATACTAATGATACGACTCCCTCCCGGCGTACCAAGCACAGCAATACGATCTTCAGTTTCAAGAAATGTCGGGGTCATGCTGGACAAGGGACGCTTGCCGGGTGCTATTGCATTTGCGTGGTAACCTATCAGGCCATAAGCATTTGCAGTTAATGGCTTAATAGAAAAATCATCCATTTCATTATTCAATAAAACACCAGTGCCTTCGGCAACAAAACCTGATCCAAATGGCAGATTTATACTTAATGTTGCCGATACTCGATTACCTTCGGAATCAACAATAGAGAAATGTGTAGTATCAGAGCCTGTCTGATCATAAGCGACAATATCACTCAGCTCATTACTCGGTGTTGCATGCTCAGGGCTGATAGTTAACGCCATGCCTTCAGCATAATTTTTATCCAGAAGACGATCGATTGGAATATCAACAAAGTCTGCATCTCCAAGATATGCGGCACGGTCTCGATAAGCGCGGCGCATAGCCTCAACGATGATATGTTTACGTGTTACAGGATCGTATTGTTTTAGATTAAATTGTTCCAGGATATTCAGGGCCTGACCCATGACAATACCACCGGAAGAAGGTGGTGCAGCAGAGGTAACCTTGATGCCATTATAATTAACAACAATGGGATCGCGCGCAACGATTTCATAATTTGCCAGATCTTCTTTTTCCCAAATACCACCATTCTTTTTAACACTATTGATCAGCTGTTGTGCTAAAAATCCTTGATAAAAGCCCTTGCTTCCTTTATTAACGATAATACCTAATGTATTCGCAAGATCTTTTTGAACAATCAGATCGCCTATGGCAGGGATATTATTTTCTTTAAGAAAGATGGAAGCTGTTTCTGGATATTGCTTTATTACATTACTCCTGAAACCCATTAATTTCCGGTAACGCTCAGTAACAGCAAAACCATATTTTGCCTGCTTAATTGCAGGTGCTAAAACCTCCTTTAAAGACAAACGACCATAATGTTTAACCAAATAATCAATCCCTGCAGGTACACCCGGTATCCCTGCAGCCATAGGGCCATTTAAAGACAAACCGTTAATAACATTCCCGGCTTTATCCAGATACATATCTTTACGGCTACGCATTGGCGCTTTCTCACGACCATCTATCATGATCTGTTTATTATCGGATGCATGGTGAATTAACCAGAATGCACCACCACCGATACCAGAGCTATAGGGTTCAACGACGGCTAATGATGCTGTTACTGCTGCTGCTGCATCAAAGGCATTCCCTCCCTGTTTTAAAATATTGATGCCGACCTGTGTCGCTAGTGGGTGTGCCGTTGCAACAGCGGCTTGTTTTGTTGGTTCAGCGAAAACAAAAGTAGAAAAGAGAACTAAACCGCAGACAAGCAAACAAAAGTACTTCAAGGATTTAAACATATTTATTTTTTAATGAGAGTAATTCACGGATAGAGATTTTGTTCTCGCCGATTTTTGCTCCTGCAAAATCGGCATACCGTACGTCCTGTACATAAGACGAGAATTAGCGCGCACGACGACATGGATGCAGGAGGTACGACCCCAGGGATGGGGGAGGTAGAACTGAGTCTGGAACAGAAGT
>CAYMPA010000057.1:0-16096 GCA_964392105.1 uncultured Enterobacteriaceae bacterium | reverse complement strand
ACAAACGCAACTTCAATTCTCATGAAATCTATGGGACAGCACTGTCTTTAGATATAAAAATGATATGCATATGATGTTCAATTTCAGATAAGATGTTGGAGTATTGCTATCAAAGGGTCCAAGTGTTCCTCATATTGTTTCCATCTATTGATTGAATTTCTATAAATGGGTTGTCGTACTTGTAAATTACTTATTGTCCTTACAGCCCGTTTGTTTTTGTGAAAATCCAGACATTTTTCATCCCACTCTAATCCAAGATATGCAATTAATTGTCGACTAACTGTTTCTTGATTTGTAACCAATTCTTCATATTGTACTTCGAATATTTCTGAGGAAAATAGACTATCCCAGTGCTTCATCAATCTTTCATAATCCAAATAATATTGACCTATTTCATTCAAATCGCAGGAATATTCATTTCCTGATATATACATAAAATAATTATTATAGATAGACATACAAGTATCGAGGGCATTGCGTTTACAATGAATGATATGTGCCTTGGGAAATAGGGTCTTTATGAGGCCTAATCTGAGGAAATTATCAGGCATCTTGTCAGTAATGCGTGTTGCGTCCTGGGAGTATCTCCCTATTTCTTTCAAGTACTCCGTATAATATCCAGATATATCAGAGTCATTTAACAAAGACAGGCATTCCGGACAAGGACTTGCTGCATCAAATTGTTTGGCTATCGTTTTTTCAATAAGTGCAATTGCTAAAAGCTCTCCAGCTCCGTGTACCTGTGAATGATTTGAGATGATTTGTTCAACCAAGGTTGTACCAGAACGGGGCATACCAACAATGAAAACAGGTAACTGTGAGCCAGATCCATATGCAATCTTTTCCTGAAAATAACTTTTTGAATAAGCACTAATGAGCTTGTCTACAAAAACAGAATGATTATGTGAATCATAGGTAAGCGTTTTACGTTTGAGATCGTTAGCCTTCTGGTAGTTTTTAAATGCCTTTGTAAAAGATTTTCTATTGTTATAAATATTGCCAAGTGCAAAATGGCAAAACATGGCATCTTCTTCATTGATTGTAGGACTTGTTAATAGGTGTTCTATTATAGGTACTTGTTCTAGCTTTGGGTCTATCACAGATAAATGATGATACGCCTTGGCAAAATCGGGCTTGATGGCAAGCGCCTGTTCATAACGGTCAAAGGCATCATTCTCCCGGCCAAGCTGTTGAAAGGCAAGCCCCAGGTTATCATGTGCCTCGGCAAAATCGGGCTTGATGGCAAGCGCCTGTTCATAACAGACAATGGATTCTTTCATACGACCAAGTGCCTGCAGGGCATTTCCCAGATTGTTATGTGCATCAACATAGTCTGGCTTGATGGCGAGTGCCTTTTCAAAATGATCAATGGCCTCTTCCCCTCGACCAAGTGACTGTAGGACATTACCCAGATTATAATACGCCCCGGCAAAATCGGGCTTGATGGCAAGCGCCTGTTCATAATGGTCAATGGCCTCTTCCCACCGACCAAGTGACTGTAGGACATTTCCCAGGTTGATGTGTGCCCCGGCAAAATCGGGCTTGATGGCGAGTGCCTTTTCATAATGTTCAATGGCCTCTTCCCCAAGACCGAGTGTAAGCAGGGTATTGCCCAGGTTGATATTCGCCTCAACATAGTCAGGCTTGATGGCAAGTGCCTTTTCATAATGGTCAATGGCTTCTTCCCCTCGACCGAGAACCTGCAGGGCATATCCCAGACTATAATATGCCTCAGCAAAGTCAGGCTTGATGACGAGTGCCTTTTCATAATGCTCAATGGCTTCTTCTCCACGACCGAGTGTCTGCAAGGTATTCCCCAAACTACAATATGCCTCAGCATAATCAGGCTTGATAGCAAGCGTCTCTTCATAACGAGCAATGGCTAAATCATCTTTACCGACCTGATGAGCAATAACACCCAAGAAATACATCGCATGGGGATGATTCGGATATTTTTTCAGAATTGACAGATATAAGGTTTCTGCCTTTTGTAAATTGCCAGTCTGATGGAATGACACGGCCTCTTGCAATATCTTTTCAGCACGTAATACATGCTTCTTAGATAATAGCCTGTTTCTATTTGCCATATTATAAAATATTATTCAAAAAAAATTTATATATCCAAACTTTATTGGGTATATGGGTATTCAGTATTTTCGGATTGTCTTAACGAATCTATTATATAATTACACATTTATAATGATAAATTGAGATAATTTATTTTGATTTAGCCATAAATTAAATATACATACTATCTTTTTATTAAGATAGTTGCTGATTCTAAAGGTTTTTAAGTGCATGGAGATATTAGAAATATTTTCAAAAGATAGTGAGGCTGCCAATCTTAAAGAAGAATTTCAGAAACTTCTTCCTAAACTTCATCATCGTTTTCTCTTGGGTTAACGATGAACTAAAACCATCTTTTAGGCAATCAGGCTATTTGGTCCACATGGTGCTGACAGGGTACATGATGTTCAATTTCAGATAAGATGTTGGAGTATTGCTATTAGAGGACCCAAGTGTTCCTCATATTGTTTCCATCTATTGATTGAATTTCTATAAATGGGTTGTCGCACTTGCAAATTACTTGTTGTCCTTACTGCCCGTTTGTTTTTATGGAAATCAAGATAATTATCATCCCATTCCAATCCGAGATACTCGAATAATTGCCGACTTACGATTTCTTGATTCATCACTAATTTTTCATACTGCACATTATGTATTTCAAATTGAAACAAGCTACTCCAATGCTCCATTAACCTTTTGTAATCCAAATAATATTGCCCTATTTCAGTCAGATCGTAAGCGTATTTGTTACCATTGACGAAATAATTTAAAAAGATAGATGTGCATGTATCCATGGCATTGCGCTGACAATGAATAATTCGAGCTTGTGGAAAGAGACTCTTGATGAGGCCTATCCTCAAAAAATTATCTGGCATCTTGTCAATTATAAGATCTGCATCTTGTGAGTAATTACCTATTTCTTTGAGATAATCATCAGAAAGCCTCGTTAGAGTAGAATCATTACATAAGGAAATACATTCCGGATATGATCTAGATGGTTCAAATTGCTTGGCTATCGTTTTTTCAATCCGTGCAAGTGCTAAAAGCTCTCCAGCTCCGTGTACCTGTGGATGATTTGAGACTATCTGCTCAATCAATGTCGTTCCGGAACGAGGCATACCAACAATGAATACTGGTAATTTTGAATCAGAAATACACTTAGTTTTTTCCTGAAAATAATTTTTTGAATAAGTTTTAATCAGTCTTTCTACAAAATCAGAATGGTTTTGTGAATCATAGGTAATCGTTTTACGCTTAAGCATATTGCCCTTGAAATAGTGTTCAAACGCCTTAGTAAAAGAATTGGTACTGTCGAAAATTTTGCCAAGTGCAAAATTACAATGCATTACATCTTTTTCGGGGGTTGAGGAGCTTGTTAAGAGCTTTTCAATTATCGGTACTTGCTCCTGCTTTGGTTTTATCATTGCTAAATTGTAATGTACCGTGAGAAAATCTTGTTTGATGGCTAGGGCTTTCTCATAACAGGTTATGGCTTCTTCAACCTGACCAAGTTCATGAAAAATATTCCCCAAGTTATTTTTCGCCACGGCAAAGTCTGGCTTGATGGCTAGTGCCCGTTCGTAACAGTTTTTGGCTTCTTCAACCCGACCAAGCGCCTGAAGGGAAAGCCCTAGGTCATTGTGTGCATTGGCAAAATTCGGTTTGATTGCAAGTGTCCTTTCAAAATGGGAAATCGCCAAATCATATTGGCCTATCTGATGAGCAATAATACCCAATAAATTCATAGCATAGTGATAATTTGGGTATTTATCCAAAATTGACATGCATAAGGTTACTGCCTCTTTTATGTATCCAGCCTGGCGGTATGCCGAAGCTTCCTGCAATAATTTTGCAGCACGTAACGAGTGTTTTTTAGTTAAGACCTTATTTCTTTTTGCCATGGTTCTGATGGTTTTAATAAAAAATTTCATATATCCTATACTTTATGGTATATAGAAATTTAGTTTTTTTGGGCTATCCAAAAGAATATAAAATATAACTGTATTTTTATATATTAATAATGATAAAAGAGAACAATCTATTAAATAGATGTACAATTTATCCCATTATCACAAGTTAGTCACTTATTCTAAGTGTCGTTAAGCGTATGGAAATATATGGAAATTTTTTAGAAGATAGTGAGGCTGCCAATCTTAAAGAGGAATTTCAAAAACTTCTTCCTAAACTTCATCATCTTTACCGTAGCAACCAATATGAAGTCTTTATCAAAAAATATTTCAGTATCACGGATGAATACAAAACGATGTCATCGGTTATGACTGAAGAAGGAATGAATGATTACATGTTGAACTTACTCATACAAGGAACAAAGTCTATTGACAACGATCTTCCTAACGGTGCAGCTTACATGCTTTTGGGTATACTTGGACGGGCCAGTCGAATTGACAACAAAGTTGCAAGACATGTGGTTGCATTAATTAAAAAAGAACTTGTAGAGATCGATCAACACCATGAAGCAATAAATGTGAATCGTTGAACTAAGACGCTGTCAACTTAATGTTCAAAGAGAAAAATAAAGCTAATATAAAACTCGATAATTAAGCCATCTCCAAATTATGGACACAAGGCATCTGATTTCCTCTGGTAAAAAGCTGTTGAAGTCGCCCTGGAAAGCAGACCTTCAAAATAATCAACTTGAATGAATTTAAAAGAGTCGAGTGCTGATATTAACTTAGCATTCAAATTGAGTCATGATTGTGCCAAATCAGGATAGGTTGAAGTATTACTCAACCATAATAGAACTACGGTATGGTGCAGGGGGACGCCGTAAGTAACTGTTTTAATCGTTAGTTAATAATTAATTTCAAACTGAAAATCTCTTGAAATAATGTAAATTGCTGTTATTACAATAGTTTTCAGCGTGTAATTACGTTATAATCAATAAACTATCCCTTCATGAATACTACCGTTAAAATATAAGTATCGTTAATATTGCTGTTACTAGATTGATGGACGTGGCGAGTAAAAATAAAAAAGAAGTGTTAATCGATAATTTTAATCGAATTGTCGATTACGTACGTATTTCTGTTACAGATCGTTGTGATTTTCGCTGTGTCTATTGCATGGATGATGAAATGCAGTTCGTACCACGTGCACAACTGTTAACTCTGGAAGAAATTGCAAAAATTGCCAGGGCATTTACTGAACTCGGCGTGAAAAAAATTCGTATTACTGGCGGCGAACCACTTATTCGCCGTAATATCATTAAATTATTCAAAGATATTGGCCAATTACCCGGTATCGGCGAATTGGTTACCACGACAAACGGATCGCAACTCCCCAAACTTGCTAAACCATTAAGGGATGCAGGTGTTAAGCGTATCAATATCAGCCTTGATTCCCTTGATGCTGATAAATTTAAACGTATAACGCGTGTCGGGGAACTTGATAAAGTCCTTGCAGGCATTGATGCTGCATTATCTGCAGGTTTTGAAAAAATAAAGATCAATTCTGTCATCTTAAAAAACCGTAACCATGATGAAGTAATTGACCTGGTTCGTTTTGCCAGTGAACGTGGCATGGATATCAGTTTTATCGAAGAAATGCCGCTTGGCGTAATTGGTGATCGTGATCGCGCTGAAGCTTATTACTCCAGTGATGAAATTAAACAAGACCTGGAACAAGCGTACGAGTTGGTTCCAACAACTGAAACGACTGGCGGACCATCTAAATATTATAAAATCACAGAAACAGGTACGCGAGTTGGATTTATATCTCCACACAGTCATAATTTTTGCGGCCAATGCAATCGTGTCCGGCTGACATGCGAAGGTCGATTACTCCTTTGCCTGGGCCAGGAACATTCTGTAGATCTTCGTAAAACACTTCGCGCCTATCCTGAAAATAGTGAAAAATTGAAACAAGCTATTCGAGATGCTATGTTGATAAAACCAGAAGGACACGAATTCAATTTAACAGACAAGCCGATCATACTCAGACATATGAACGTCACCGGGGGCTAAACGTGTCAAGAACGTATCGTCCGGAAATGACAAACGCCGGACTATCGCCTACCCAGGCCGCCCTTGCAACGGATGAATACCAGAATACACGAGAGCTACACATAGCTGAGGAACGCCCTCTTACAATTTATATCGATAGTTATGAAATTGTCACCTTGATGACACTTGGTACACAACCGGAATTGCTTGCCCTGGGTTATATTAAAAACCAGGGACTGTTTAATGATATAAATGAAATTAAATCAATACAGGTTGACTGGGATGTTAATGCTGTTGCGATAACAAGCTTCAATGAACGTGATGACTGGGCAGATAGATTAGGCACGCGAATTGTAACTACCGGTTGCGGACAAGGCACTGTTTTTGGTGACATCATGGATCAACTGGATAATCTTGATATTCAGCCACTCAATATTAAACAGTCCGATCTGTATGCATTGTTAAAAAATCTGAATGTATACAATGATGTCTATAAAAATGCCGGTGCTGTTCATGGTTGCGCACTATGCCAGAACACAGAACCATTAATATTCATTGAAGATGTCGGGAGACACAATGCAGTAGATGCAATAGCTGGAAAGATGTGGTTAGAGGGGATATCCGGGAACGATAAGATATTTTACACAACAGGTCGATTGACCTCTGAAGTGGTTATTAAAGTCGCACAAATGTCGATACCTGTACTCTTATCACGTTCTGGAATTACTCAAATGGGGCTTAACCTGGCCCGCGATTTAAATATCACATTACTATCCAGGGCCAAGAGCAAACATTTCCTGATTTACAACGGCAAAGAAAATATTGAATTTGATTCTGAACTCCCACCTAAACGTGAAGTAGCACATATCAAGCAATAGGATATAGGGTCTAGGGAATAGGACTGAAGTTTTTAAAAATGAAGATAAAAAAACACAATGGGGAACGGACGGGATGCTCACAGGCTTTCAAAATCACATAACGACAACGCCATCAACCCCTAATCCCTATTTACTACATCCTATCCTCTAAATTAATCCAGTGAGATTTCGCCATCAATTTCTAATTCAAATGCCAAATCGGGTAATTCGAGTTTAACATTGGCCTTTAGAACTTCATTACCGGTTAATTTACCTTCAGATATAGCCTGGTTTACGGCATTTGTGATCTCTCTTTGCGAGCTTACACCTACTTTTTTTAAATATTTTCGTATTTCCATATTAAAATTATCTTGATTCATTAATATCTCCAATAATGATAAAAATTTATACTCTAAGAATAGTAGCCCGATTAGTTATTTCATAGAAAAATTAAACATGCAGAAGATTACTAAAAGTGACATCACAGGCGCTATATTGGCTGGTGGAGAAGCACGCCGTATGGGTGGCCAAGATAAAGGCTTAATCATGTTAAATGGGAAACCAATGATTGAATATGTTATAGATAATTTAAAAAATCAGGTTGGAAAACTGCTAATCAACGCAAATCGAAATCATGACAAATATTCAGAGTATGGCTTTGAAATAGTCTCTGATGAGTTAAGTGGTTATTGTGGTCCTCTTGCCGGCATGGTGAGTTCACTCAATAAAATTGAAACACCATATATGGTAACAGTTCCCTGCGATTCACCTTTTATAGCAGATGATTTGGTAAAACGTCTTATCACAACACTAGAATCCGGAAATGCGGATATTTGTGTTGCTCATAATGGAGAACGTATACAACCGGTATTTTGTATGTTGAAAAAAGAATTGATTTCATCAATGAATGACTTCTTGTCGAAAGGTGAAAGAAAAATTGATAAATGGTTCAATCAACACTCTTTGGCTATCGCTGATTTTTCAGACACACCGAATACCTTCGATAATTTTAATACACCTGAAGACCTGGAATTAGCAGAAAAAAAGTCATGACAGAGATAAAAACAAATGTACCTGTCGTGGGATTTGCAGCATATAGCGGCACTGGTAAAACTACCCTATTGGTTAATATTATTCCGTTATTTAAAAACCGTGGGCTGGAAATAGGTGTTATCAAGCATGCCCATCATACCTTTGAAATCGATCAACCCGGCAAAGACAGTTATGAAATAAGAAAGGCCGGTGCAAGCCAGATGTTAATAGGTTCAAAAAAACGCTGGGCATTAATGGTTGAGCAAAATGAAGAAGACCAAAGAATAAGTCTTGAATCATATATTTCAAAGCTTGACCACGATAATCTGGATCTGATCCTTGTAGAGGGCTTTAAACCGGAAGCTATTCCTAAAATCGAATTACATCGCCCCAGCCTTGGACATCCATTAATTTCCAGATCAGATGAAAGTATTATTGCAATTGCGAGTGATGCTCCACTGCCTGAAGATAGTAAATTAACCGTACTGGAACTAAATAACTACGAAATGATTGTTGAATACATCATTGATAATATTGTTACGAATATATAAGGAAAGAAGTAATGTCTGATAATACTATTAATAGAGATCCGAGTTGCATGGATGAATATGACCCAGAGTCAATTACACCCGATATAGCACTTGAAAATATCTTGAATACCATTAGTCCTGTTAAAGAAACAGAAATGGTCCCAATCAGGGAAGCGCTTAATCGTACTCTGGCAACTGACATTAATTCTGAAATCAATGTTCCTTCAGGAAGAAATTCAG
This sequence comes from uncultured Enterobacteriaceae bacterium, assembly GCA_964392105.1. GTDB lineage: Bacteria > Pseudomonadota > Gammaproteobacteria > Eutrophobiales > Eutrophobiaceae > UBA7359. The sequence goes on along the minus strand of CAYMPA010000057.1, from coordinate 7,408 downwards.
CAATGGATGGTTATGCTATAAACGCAATTGATGTTCCGTCTGAAGGTATAAATAAATTAAAGCTTATTGGTACCAGTCTCGCAGGTACACCTTTCAAAGATTCAATCAAACCGGGTGAGTGTGTTCGCATAATGACAGGCGCAATCATGCCGTATAATACGGACACGGTCGTTATCCAGGAACATGCGAAACAATCAGATTCAGAGGTATCAATTGGGACTGATACAAAACCCGGTGCAAATGTCCGTCAAGCTGGCGAAGATATTTCCATTGGTGACCTGGTACTTTCAAAGGGGATGAAATTATCGCCTGCTGATATAGGATTATTAGCATCATTAGGTTTTTCTGAAGTTTCGGTTAGTCGTAAATTAAAAGTCGCCTTTTTCTCAACTGGTGATGAATTACGTTCTATCGGTGAAGAATTGGATAATGGCGCGATCTATGACAGTAATCGTTATACCCTCCACGGCATGCTTTTACGGCTTGGCGTTGACATCATTGATATGGGTGTTGTTAAAGATGACCGGGGATTAATGGATAAAGCCTTTTTAGAAGCCGCAGGTAATGTTGATGTATTAATCACGTCTGGCGGTGTTTCAGTCGGTGAGGCCGATTACGTTAAAGAGACATTAATGAAACATGGCGAAGTAAACTTCTGGAAAGTTGCGATGAAACCAGGTAGACCATTAACTTTTGGTAAACTTGATAGCACTTATTTTTTTGGTTTACCCGGAAACCCGGTATCCGTCATGGTAACATTTTATCAATTTGTACAGCCTGCCCTGAAAAAATTAACTGGTGAAAACTATCTCGCACCGATAATGATGAAGGTGCCATGCGTATCTAAATTAAAAAAACAACCGGGTCGAGTTGAATTCCAACGCGGTGTACTTGAAAAAGACAAAAATGATAACGTCGTTGTCAGAAAAACTGGCGCTCAAGGCTCGGGGATTTTACGCTCTATGGCAGATGCTAATTGCTTTATTGTATTGCCTCTGGAAAGTAAAGGCGTAGAACCGGGTTCAGTAGTAGACGTCCAACTATTTCACGGGATTGTTTAGCTAATTTTTAATTTTATTTTATCTACTATAAACCCGCTAAACGGCAAGGCACAGGTAAATGCTGGTGAAACGGCATTTAATATGTGAAATGATTTATCGTCTCCTTCAAATTTAAAATCCATTTCAAGTTGTTTGGTTTTAATATTAATTAGTTGGGCACGGATACCGGGTTGGCCCCATTGTTTAAAATCATTCTGATTAATACGCTTCAATAATGTCCCGGCAAGCTGCACCAGTTTCTTTTTTGAATACTTTTGTATCTCCTTAAAAGCCAATTCTCTGAAACCAAAGTTATTTGACAGAAACAGACTTGTATCGATACCGACAATTTCTATCAATTCTTTCAGGTTAAACTGATCAAGCCCGTTATAATTTTCACGCCAAAATGCCGGGATTGCCGTAGGACCGATCTTGGTTTTATTTTCTGCAGTGACAGTAAAGTGCACACCTAGAAATGGATTGTGTAGATCCGGGACAGGATAAACATTTGTCTTTAACTTGAGGCCATCATCATTTGAATAAAGATATAAGCCTTTAAAAGGCAGTATCGTATAATCTTGTGAAAAATTATAATCTCGCGCTATCTTGTCTGCGTACAAACCTGCTGCGTTAATTATATATCCAGGCGAAAAATTACCAATTGATGTAATAACTTCATTAGCTGACTTTCCTATGTAAGCAGCATCATTAACTAAAGTAATATCAGCTTCAGAAATACGTTTTTGAATAGAATGAACGACTTCAACCGGATTAACCGTTGCTGTTGTTGGTGAATACAAGGCACGTTCATAAGTATAAACATTAGGTTCGATTTCAGACGCTTCTTCTGCTGAAATCATCTCCAATTCAACATTATTGATTTGACCACGTCTATGTAATTCATCCAGTCCGTTTAATTCATCTCTACTACGTGCAACAACCAATTTCCCACACTGATTAAGCGTTAAGTTGTTTTCTTCACAATACTGGCTCCATGCAAAGTTACCATCTCGGCATAATTTCGCTTTTAATGAATCCGCCGTGTAATAAAACCCGGCATGCAAGACCCCACTATTCCGTCCACTCGCATGAGTGCCCGGATGACTTTCTTTCTCAATGATGGTGATCTTCGTATCAGGGAATTGTTTTTTTAACTCAAGGGCAATAGTAAGACCGACGATCCCGGCCCCGATAATTAAAAAATCAGTGAGCTTGTCTAATAACATTAAAGTTATTCAATAGCCGGAGGTGTTTTTCTCAACCCACTTACCACCTTCAGTCGTCTCTTCTTTTTTCCAGAAGGGTGCGCTGGACTTTAAATCTTCCATTATCATACGACAGCTTTCGAAGGCCTGTTTTCGATACGCTGACCAGGTCGCAACCAGCACGATATCATCCCCTATTTCGATCTTTCCAATTCGATGCAGTATTAAAATGTCAATCAAATTCCACTTTACTGTTGCTTCCCTGGCAATGGCGTTCAGGTGCTTCTCAGTCATTCCGGGATAATGTTCCATGGTCATACTGGTCACTGTGGAATCTTCATTAAAATCCCGCATTGACCCAACAAAACTTGCTATCGCGCCAAATTTACCAGCAACGTTTAAACTCTCTTGATAAGATTGAATTTCCTGCCAGGCATTAAAGGGGTCTTTCCGGATCTCTACCAACATGCATTAGCCTCCGGTGACAGGTGGAAAAAATGCGACCTCATCCCCTGACTTTAATTGATGTTCAGGTTTTACATATTCCATATTGACGGCCATCATCACATTATCAAACGCGATATTCTTACTTTCCGTTAGCGACTGCCACAAGTCGCTGACTGACACACTTTCCTCTATATCAATTTCTGATCCAGCTTCACCCATTAATTCACGGAGACTGGCAAAATATTTAACTTTTATGTTCATAACGTCACACTACTATATATAATAAGCAACATTATTATAAGTCATAGGAATAAGCACACGAGCAGAAATTTTATTCTCATATAAGATGACAAACTCGCCGGGAGCTAATTTTGGCAACAAGTGTTGCTCGAAGAGTGAAATACAGGATGTATTTCATCTAAATGAACGCATTCACCAACAGTATGCGCTTTAGGCGACGCAGTAGGAGGATAAACGATCAATCGTGTCACAGATAAATGTCTAAATTAACGCATTTTAATGAAAATGGTGCCGTACATATGGTCGATATCGGCGACAAGGCGGTAACACACCGTATTGCCATTGCCGGTGGGACAATCACCATGCAACCGGAAACCTTGGCGTTGATAAAGGAAGGCGGACATAATAAAGGTGATGTATTAGGAGTCGCACGTACTGCCGGCATTATGGGGGCTAAGAAAACAGCCGATCTGGTCCCACTTTGTCATCCTCTTTCACTGACACATATCAATATCGATTTGACTATCAACGATGACAAAAACGCGATCATTTGCGAATGCCGCACGGAAACTGAAGGCAAAACCGGCGTTGAAATGGAAGCATTGACCGCAGTTCAAGTCACACTCTTAACAATCTATGACATGTGTAAAGCTGTCGATCGAGGAATGGTTATTTCAGATATTCAACTGCTTGAAAAATCAGGCGGTAAATCCGGTACTTGGAAACGCATTTAAGTCATAAATTATTATAATCAAAATTTCATGACTTAATCGTAGATTTTCGCTCCTGCAAAATCTACGTTTCCACCATCCATGGCGATCAATCGTATTTTATATATTTGAAGCGCGGATCGTCTGGCGTTCCTTCAAGCGCACTTTCTTCATCGATACCCGGTTGCCATTGAATGACTTCTTCAATTTTTTTGGCTAATTCAAAATCCTTGTCTGTAACCCCTTTGGCGGCATGGTTCACCAACTTTACGATTACAAAGGCATAGGAAACGGTTAAATCAGGGTGATGCCAGGCAGCTTCTGCAAGATGGCCGACTGTGTTAACCAGCATTAATGATGCTTTCCAGCCACTGGTTTTATACTTTCGACGTATCCAGCCCGCTTCGTAATGCCAGTTGGGCAGCTCGTCTTTAAGACGTGCCTCAACCTCTTCTACATTATAGGTTTCGTCTTTTTCTTTCTTACGCCACTGTGCCATTGATTAACGTCTCTTCTTCATATTCTCTATTATCATAGTTGATAATTTTCTGTCGTGGGATCTCATTTCTTATTTTTCTGATTTGAATTGGATCAATTGATTTAACCCTGTTATGGCCGGAACAGAGAGCACCCCGGAAACCTAAATAATCAGGCTCAAGACTCAACAGGCTATTAATATTTTCAAATCGAAGAGAACCGGCAAGACCGGTTAATAAGTTATATGATTTCGCTAATCGAACAAATTCATCCAGCACCTGGAATTCAATTAATGAACACAAGTTCTTATCAGATTTATTTATTGTATCTAACATTACTCCCTTGATATTGCTTTCCAGTAGCACTTTTAAAGAATCCAGGTCTGAAAGGTTTTCGGCAAACAAAACAACAATCAAATCAACATTCTGCCTGGCTGACTCATTAATCGCTTGAATAAAATAATCCGGTGGGTAGATATCAAACAATCCTGCTTTGACAAAATCAACACCGGTATTTGCCATATTAATTATGCGTTCAGAAAGATTTGGGTCATCGGGTTCAATATCACCAATTGTTGCACTGGTTGGAATAATGCCATTCACTGAATTAACAATAGCAGCAACAATGTTTGTTTCTAGCGCACCTAAGGCACCCTCATATGGATTTTTCAAATCGATGATATCGACACCTTCATTTAAAACAATATTGGCCTCGGGTATAGAGGTAACACTAGCCAACATTCCGGTCATGCTGTTTTGTCCTTTACAGATTCTTGTCTGAATGATTCAATTTCTTCCATGAGCCATTGCCATGCGGTTCGTTCATGTTCACCCGCTGTTTTATCTAAAGCTATTGTTAAGTATTCGATTTCTTGATCAATTTTATCTTCGGCTAGCATATGTAGACGACTAACCAATATCGCTGCTTCCAATACTGCAGCTTGTGCACGATTAAATCCTTTAAAGGGCTTATGTGTAACCTCATGAACAGGCTTAAAAAAAAAGTGTGGGCGTAATTCATCATCTTCAAACGAGCTTAATTCAAGCTCAACATGGCTTAATGCGGCTTCAAGTCGATATCCTTGTATTTGTTCTGTTGGTAACAAAGGCCAATCTTTATGTCCGGTTAAACAACCTGCAAAGATTCTGACATCATCAACCCGATTAATGACAGCAGTATTATTACGTCGGATATTATCAAGCGTAGCCGAGGGTTTGAACGGTGAAATAATGATCTTCCCTTCTTCTTCACGTATTCCCATTGGAGCGATATGGGTAGTCCCGTCTTCATTGCTTGTAGTGACTATAATTTCCTGAATCATCTAACCTAAAAACCGTAGTTGGACGTGTTTATGTATGCATTTTATAGGCTCAATTGCGCCGACTAAAAAGCCGCACATAGCTATTCTACGTAAGGCTTTTGCTGTCAAGCAAAGCTTCCGCGTCCTGCTCACGCTACTTACCTACGTCCATGTAGGCAAGTGAATCTAAAAAATGTGCAATCAAATGTGTAGGCCCTTGTTAGATGTACATTTGCACTCAACAGATTCATTTCAGTACCTACTAAAGCGATGTGATGTATTGTAATAATGTAAGCTATTAATTTGTAATTCATTGTTTTTGATTTTAGGCCGGTCAACTACGGTGTCCAGGTTTATTTTTCTTTCTCTTTTGACTTGCTTTTAAGGTACTGCCTTCTGACTTGTATTCTGCTGATTCTTGTCTAAGTCCTTTTATTGTATGCGCTGCACGCGAATCATGGTCTTTTTGCTCTTCCGTTTTTGAATCTACACATACACCCCAATTTAGTTCTTCATCCTGCATATAATTCTTGCCCAATTGCCAGGCAATTTGGGCCTTTGCCAATTCAATGCCCATGTAAAATGCATGGGGTGCGTCATCCTGCAATTTGTCCAGCTTGGGAAATAATTCAAATGGATTAGGATCAACATGAATACCATCGCGATTATATACATGTATACCCTCTTCACTCACCTGAATTCTATAGCTCGGATCTTTAATCTCCTGATAAAGTTCCTGAATTTCATCTGAATCGTAAGGAAATGGTTTGCGTGCATGCATACCTAACAATGAACTATCCAGTCCTTTTGGCAAACTACTGTCTTTTCTGGCTGCATACATCATTCGACGTGCCATATCTGCCTCACGTACTGCAGATATACAATGTGGACTGACTTCCGTTGCCAAAACCGCATCCAGGTGCATTTCAGATATCAATCCAAATAATATTGCATTTATACCTGTGGTATCGGCTTCTGTAAGCTCGGTTAAATTGCCGATACCCATCATTATTTTAATATCGGGACAATTTTGGCGTAATTCATGATATCGGATAATTGATTCAGTAAATCCGAAATGAATCGGGTCAAGTATTGCATCCGCATAAAACGGACGATCTTTATCAGCAATATTTTCTATGGCTCGATAAAGTGATGGCATATCACCATGCTTGTCCGGGATTAATATTGGAATCGAATCCACTTCATCTGCGATCCATAGATTACTTTCTTTCAAACTAAGTAAAAAATCAGCACCGGCTTTACCCCCACGTAACAGATCATCATCTTCAAAAGAATCAACACTGACTTTGTAACCAGCATCATGTAAAGCCTGTACTGTCTCTTCTAAATGCGGGAATGGTGTATCAGGTAAACAACCTACATCAATCACATTAGCACCATCACGACGATATTTTTCTGCGCGTTCGAGTATGTTATCGATACTGACCATGGGTGCATCGACTATCTCAGCGAATATCTCTACATCATAGCTGTTTAGATCAGGTGGTTTACAATCTCGCCCGAAGAAAGCAGGAATATCTTTCAGATCAATCGTGCCTCGAATACAGGGTACACCCAATGCTTCGGAGCTCATGGATAGATCACCACGGCAAAGACCGGGGACGATAATTCGGTTAGCACCATTTAAATCCGTGACACGGCGGGTAATCATCTGTGCCGTCATCAAGGCAGCTACACTGACTCCGACATTACGAATCTCATAAGTGAATTCTGTGGGTGCCATTTCTTTAAGAATATTTTTCAGACGCCTTTGTGCCAGTTTGCCGGTCAGAAAAAGGATATGTTCTTGTGTAGTTTCATGCATTGCCGGTGCATTATAAGCAGGCTACGATTCAAAATAGAGCACTATTTTTATGACAATAAATGGTTTATATGGACCATATTGAGCGAATAATTACATCCAGAATGGTTTAAAAAAGTAATTAAATAATTCTAGAATAAACATTAAAATATTAATATATATATATG
>CAYMPA010000056.1:0-16260 GCA_964392105.1 uncultured Enterobacteriaceae bacterium | reverse complement strand
CCAAATTTATCTATCTTTGTGTTGCTTGGCATAACAAAAATATTACTATTTTTAAAAGCACCCTTAGTTAAATAAGTTTTATCTATCCTATGTCAGTGTTAGCTCGACAAAATGTCTTGTCTCCAAAACTGCCCGAACCAGGACAGGCAAGAATAAACTGGTCCCGGCTATACGGTAGTGCCAAATCACTCGCAATTGCCAATATGGCAACACAAATAAAAAAGCCGGTTATTGTCATTACCACAGATACAATCAGTGCAGTTAACCTTATTAATGAACTTAAAGTATATATAAATAATCTTGAATCAATCCCTGTTATAACTTTCCCGGACTGGGAAACATTACCCTACGATCTTTTTTCACCATATCAGGATATTATTTCTGAACGATTACAAACCTTATTTAATTTGCCTGGCTTGAACCAGGGTATTCTTGTTGTTCCTATTACCACCGTAATGCACCGCTTATTACCGAGTGATTATCTATTGGTAAATAGTCTGGTGTTAGATGTTGGACAAACGATCAAGCTGGGTGATTTCAGAAAACAACTAAACCAACAGGGTTATCGTTTTGTTGATCAAGTAACAGAACATGGCGAAGTTTCTGTCAGAGGTTCCTTGCTTGATGTCTTTCCTATGGGTGCAATAAATCCTTATAGAATTGATCTGTTTGATGAGGAAATCGACAGTATTCGCACCTTTGATATTGAGACTCAACGTTCAATCAACAAAGTAAATTCAATTCGTGTCTTACCAGCGCGTGAAGTAGCATTAATTAATGAAGGCATTGCCCGATTTCGCGCAAATTGGCGTGCACGGTTTGAAGGTAATCCAGGCCAATGTCCAATCTATCGTGATGTGAGTCAATCTCTCGCACCAGCAGGCATCGAATATTACTTACCACTGTTTTATGAAAAGACCAGTAAATTATTTGATTATGTGCAGGAAGATTCAATTTTGGTTTTGGATGAAGGTGTTAAAGAAGCTGCTGAATCATTTTGGAATGATATCGAGTCGCGATACGAACAGGAACGATATGATGTGGAAAGACCGATCTTGCCTCCGCGTGAAGTTTTCCTGAATGCAAATGATTTATATACCGCATTAAAACATTACTCTCAGGTCCATATAGCGAATCTTTCAACAGAGCCTGATACAGGTCTGATTGAATATGATTCTGAGATGCCGACAAATCTTTCTATAGATGTACGGGCTAAAGAACCACTGGCATTGTTAAATCGTTTTCTGGATGAATTTGAAGGTCGTGTATTGATTGCGGCTGAAACACAAGGTCGCCGTGAAACGATCATGGAATTATTCAAGCAACGCGACATGCCTGCAAAAATTGAAAATTGGGACAGGTTTCTTCAGGGTGAAGTTGAATTTGGTATAGCCATCATGCCAATTGAACATGGCTTGATTATTCATGAACCGAATATCGCCATCATTACCGAGGCACAGTTATTTGGCGAACGTGTTATGCAACGCCGTTTGCGTAAACGTAAACAACAAGATGCAGAAGCGGTTGTTCGTAACCTGACAGAATTAAGGGTAGGTGCCCCGGTGGTGCACGAAGAACATGGTGTAGGTCGCTATTGTGGTTTGATCACTATTGAAACGGGTGGTATTCCAGGTGAATTTATTCATCTTGAATATGCCGAAGGTGATAAACTCTATGTGCCCGTTGCAGCATTGGATCTGATATCGCGCTATACCGGTGTTGATCCGGAACATGCCCCGTTACATAAATTAGGTAGTGGTCAGTGGCAAAAAGCGAGACGTAAGGCTGCTGAAAAAGTTTATGACGTTGCTGCAGAATTACTCGAATTACATGCACGACGTGCAGCCAGGCAAGGGCAGTCTTATGAATTTGATCAAGACGCCTACCATACCTTTACACAAAACTTTCCATTTGAAGAAACACCGGGACAGCAGGATGCAATCCTGGCCATGATTGAAGATATGCGTGATGCCAAACCGATGGATAGATTAATTTGTGGAGATGCCGGTTTTGGCAAGACAGAGGTCGCGATGCGTGCTGCATTTATTGCTGTGCAGAATGGTAAGCAAGTTGCCTTGTTGATACCGACAACATTATTAGCCCAACAGCATTTTCAAAACTTTATTGATCGTTTTGCTGATTGGCCGGTACGAATTGAATTATTGTCTCGTTTTCGATCAAAGAAAGAACAGGATATCACTTTGTCTGCCATGATCGATGGTAAGGCTGATATTGTCATTGGCACACATAAGTTATTACAAAGTGATATCAGTTTTAAAAATCTTGGTTTGATCATTATTGATGAAGAACATCGTTTCGGTGTGCGTCAAAAAGAAAAATTCAAATCATTACGTGCTGAGATTGATGTTTTGACGTTGACGGCAACCCCAATCCCAAGGACATTAAATATGGCCCTGTCGGATCTACGTGAACTTTCCATCATAGCAACGCCACCATCACGTCGACTCGCGGTTAAGACTTTTGTTCGAGAACGCAATGATGTTCTATTAAAGGAGGCCATGCTACGTGAGATCAAACGCGGGGGTCAGGTTTTCTATCTGCATAATGATGTCAAGACAATTGATAAGACAGCAGAAGAGATTACAAAACTTTTACCGGAAGCACGAGTGCATTTTGCACATGGGCAAATGCCTGAAAAGCAACTCGAATCCATTATGCTTGATTTTTATCATCGACGTTTCAATGTACTAGTCTGTACCACCATTATTGAAACCGGAATCGACGTACCCACAGCCAATACCATTATCATCAATCGTGCAGACAAATTTGGATTGGCTCAGCTATATCAACTACGTGGTCGAGTAGGCCGCTCACATCACCGTGCTTATGCGTATTTAATCGTACCGCCACGCAAAGCCATGACGGCAGATGCAGTCAAACGACTTGAAGCTATAGAGGCACTGGAAGAATTAGGAATTGGATTTACCCTGGCAACACATGACCTTGAGATAAGAGGTGCAGGCGAAATCCTCGGTGAAGGACAAAGTGGTCATATACAGGAGATTGGTTTTGGTCTGTATATGGAATTACTGGATAGAGCAGTACATGCCATGAAAAAAGGCAAACAACCTGAACTGGATCGGCCTTTGGATCACGGTGCTGAAATAGATTTGCATGTCCCTGCATTAATACCGGAAGACTTTCTACCCGATGTGCATATGCGCTTGATTTTGTATAAACGTATAGCGAGCGTAATCACGAATTCTGAACTCAATGATTTAAAAGAAGAGATGATCGATCGATTTGGCTTATTACCCGATGCTGTCAAGAACTTGTTCGAGATAAGCAAACTAAAACAACAAGCGCGTCCATTAGGTATTCGTAAGATAGATCTTGGTATGAAAGGTGGTCGAGTATTTTTCCAGCCTAAAGCGAATATCGATCCCGCTCGTATCATTCAATTGATCCAGTCAAATCCGGCAAGCTACAGGCTTGATGGGCAGGATAAACTTAGAATTATTAAGGAATTGCCTGACATAGAAACCCGTTTACAGATACTTGAATTTCTTTTTGGTGAAATTGCATTAAAAAACGCGGCATAATAGTCATATGAATGGAACCCGAATGTTGCACGAGTACACTAGAAATCTAGCCAAAATTATGTGTTCAATAATTACTTCGGTATTTACTAAAAAGTACCGTTTGCACATAGATTGTCGCTTGGTGAACCCTCACTGGTTCTGGCACGCTATGCGCGCACATGCTCCCTCCACCAGAGCTAAGGCTATGATTCCGATCGCGAGCACACGCATAACGCACCAGCCCTGCGAGAGCATCTCACCAACTCGCACAACATTCGGGATAATAAAATACGTATTTGTCTTATTATTCCTGATTTTTTCTCATACGGTATCGGCAGCATCCTGGTACCAGATCGAAGTTATTGTCTTCGATAGGCTTATTCCAAATCTTGATGGTGAACAGTGGCAAAATGAAGAATATAAAATCCGGGACAATATGATTGAGCTGCAGCCAGGCGATGCTGTACTTAATTCTGAACCGGATTTAGTGCCGTTTATGATACTTGATAAAAAACGTAATCGTATGAATGGTGTATATCGCGTTTTAAGATTATCCAGTGAATATAGACCGCTGATTCATTTATCCTGGCAACAGCCCGCAACTGAACGTCGACAATCACGTTATGTTCATATTCAAAAGCTTGATGGTGAAGAAGCACTGCCAGTTGCAGAATCGACAAGGCCCGATGAGACGGCAGAAGAACCGGAATTTTTAGAAGATCTGATATTACCAGACAGAATTATCGACGGCTCAATCAGGATTAGAAGTGGCTTCTATTTACATGCCGATATCGATCTTTCTTATTTCAATGACCTTCCACCTGAAAATAAAATAATCCGTACCAGTGAAGAATCATTCCTGGGTGTTCAGGAAAAATCAGTTATCAAACTCAAGGAAACCCGCAAGATCAAGCTTAATGAATTGCATTATTTCGACCACCCGATGTTTGGCGTGATTCTTCAAGTGAGCAGGCTTAGACTCGGAGAATAAAATAGAACAGATAATTCTTCCAATATCAGAAGTGTTCCTAATAAGACAAGCTTGATCAGAACAATCTGCAAACTCTAATATTCCCGCTGTTTTTCAGCTGAATTGACCGTTTTTCAGACATTATCATTTTTTGTGTTTTATAGATTTATAAAAGCGTATATCTATAATTAGCTTTACGAATTTATTGTTAGAGTGTGTGACCTTTTAATTACATTGTACAAATAATCATGCTTTTATAAGATTTAGTATATATTTAGGTTCACTGCTGTCCCGTTAATATACATGATTTATCGGGAAACATAGACTGCACCAACAACAGCGAGAACCGGATAATCAGGAGACATGAATGGGGCATCATTTTCCATGACACGCTGTAAATACGTCCATGTAAGCTCGGATGCCGCATCCATGCGGCATACGGCCAAGGAAAACGACACCCAATTCATCCCGCACTATGTGTGAGAAAGTTAACGGGACAGCAGTGATTTAGGTTATATTCTTTGAATGAAAGCAATCAGTATAAAAATATTCAACATTTTATAATGGGCTATCTCCATGGTGATAGAACAACGCTATGGCTAAATCAGGAATGAAGAAGACTGACAATAACAAGCAGCTGACCGAACAACTGGTCATTTCTAATGAAGATTTTCGTATCGTCGCTGAAGATGCACCGGTTATGTTGTGGCTGACCAATACGGAAGGCAATATCATTTTTACCAATTCAAGATGGAAACAGTTTGTCGGGGTGAAGCCTGAGGAGTATATAACCGGTAATGTCTGGTATGAGTCTCTGCACCCGGATGACAGGGAACATTGCGTTGAAAGATTTCGTAATGCCTTTATTTCGCATCAGGCATTCGAGATGGAATATCGTCTGCGCCGTAGTGATGGGCAGTATCGATATATTTATGACAGAGGCGAACCTTATATCAGTAAGGGAGAGGTCTTTGCAGGTTTTATTGGTTCGTCAACTGATATTACTGAACAGAAAAATTCAGAAAACAAACTTCGTCGCTCCCAGCGTGAACTTACCCGATACAATCAGGAGATGCAGCTAATTAATGAGCTGAATTCCTATTTACAGGTTTGCCAGACGTTACAGGAAACTAATGCCATTGTGGGGCATTATGCAAGTAAACTTTTTGCTGGTTCTTCCGGGGCATTGTATTTATTTAACGATGGGCGGACTGCGCTTGAGGTAGTTGCCCATTGGGGGGAGGCTGAATCTGATTTTAATTCAGAGTTGGTGATATCTCCTGATGATTGCTGGGCATTACGACAGAGCCACGTTCACATTGTTAAAGGTGGTGTAAGCGACAAGATTAAATGTAATCATGTTATCAGGTGTCCTGATCAAGGTTATATCTGTGTCCCTGCCATTGCACAGGGTGAGGTGATTGGGTTTCTTTATCTTGAGTTTGGCGTAGATGGAGATTCGACAATGGATGATATATTTCATTCGTCTGCTGAATCGCAGAGCCGTGTTGCAATAATTGCTGCAGATAATCTGGCGATGGCACTGGTCAGTCTGAAATTACGCGAGGCATTGCGCATTCAGTCGGTAAGGGATCCTTTGACGCGTCTTTATAACCGCCGCTATCTGGAAGAGACCCTGAACCGTGAAATGGCGCGTTGTAAAAGATCAAAATTAAATCTTGGCCTGATTATGATCGATATTGACCATTTTAAAGATTTCAACGACAAATATGGACATGATGTAGGTGATATTGTGCTATGTGAAGTAGCCAGTCTCCTGCAAACAAAGTTACGGGAATCTGACGTTGCCTGTCGTTATGGCGGGGAAGAGTTTATGTTGGTTATGCCTGGTGCACCACAGGGAATAGTTCACAAAAGGGCTGAAGAGACCCGGGAGATGATCCAGCGACATGAAATTAGCCATAATAATAATCGTTTGATGCATATCACGATTTCGGTTGGTGTTGCATCTTATCCAGGTAATAGTGAATCAATTGATGGGCTGATAAAAGCTGTTGATACAGCACTCTATAGGGCCAAGGAAACTGGCAGAAATAAAGTTGTTATTGCTGATTAGTGATCAATGAAATGATTAATATCACTTCAAGATCAAATCTAGAATATTGAAAGTAAATTTTAAGGTAATTAGGGCGTTTCGTAACCATAAGCACTTATACTATGCCAATGGTTACGAAACGCCCTAATTACCTTTTATTATCATCCACAGAAATAAATAAATTTATTGGTCAGCAACATACCTCACAATCTTCAATGTATTCCTGTTTTGGTATGCTGCAATCAATAATTATTTCTATATTTTCACCACAATAAGGACAAGTAATATGCTTACTTGAGAGTTGGTTCATTACTTGTTTCGTAATACTGCTGTTATTAATGCTAGTATTTTACCCAAACCCTCTTTTAAGTTTTTTTCTATGATTCCCATGGTAATAATTTCATCGGTTTTTCCTGCCGCCCGGTTAACAACCAGGGCACAACAGGCATACTCTATTTCCAGTTCTCTGGCCAGACAGGCTTCAGGCATACCCGTCATACCGACGATATCACAGCCATCTCTTTCTAATCGTACAATTTCCGCAGCTGTTTCCAGTCTTGGCCCCTGTGTTGCTGCATAGGTGCCGATAGAGCAGATATCCATATTGTTGTTTGTCGCCGCATTGATTAATTGTGTACGCAGGGATTCCGAATAGGGATCAGTAAAATCAATATGCTTAACCTCTTCAAGATTGTCTTCGTAAAAGGTATCTGCGCGACTGTGTGTATAATCGATCAACTGATCCGGTATTACGATACAACAAGGTGTCATTAATTCAGTTATACCCCCCACCGCATTAACAGCAATTATTTCACTCACATCAGCATCTTTTAATGCATGGATATTAGCCCGGTAGTTCACCATGTGCGGCGGAATCGTATGCGGGTTTCCATGTCGAGGCAGAAATAAAATATCAATATTATTAAATTTACAAACTGTAATTGATGCAGAGGGTCTTCCCCATGGTGTATCAAGATCAATTTCATCAACAATCTCAAGACCAGGTAATTCGGTAAGACCACTACCACCAATGATCGCTAATTTACTCATGATTCATTAACCCGCATGATGTGCAAGTTGACGAGATGACCGCTCTCGACTCCTGTCTTCGCGGCATAAGTGCATCCTTACACACAATCACTTCGGGCTGGTGCGTTATTCGTGGCAGAATATATGCTCCTGCATATTCTGCACTTCCATCGTCCATGGTGATCGTGCTCGCGACCGCAATCATAGTCATAGCTCTGGTGTAGGGAGCATGCGTGCGAATAACGATCCAGAACCAGTGAGGATTCGCCAAGCTACAGACCATGTACATGCCATATGTTTCCAGCCGGGATCGAGATTTTAGGAAATACATTTTGATTTGATTACTCGCGTACATGTGCATCATTCAGGTTTAGGGCATAAATGCCGGCAGTGTTTCTATGGTATTCATGGTAATCCATTCCATATCCAAACACATACCTGTTCGGAACAGTTAAACCGGTAAAGTCTGCTTTCTTTATGGGTTTGTCTTTATCGAGAATTTTTTCAACAAGAACGGCAGTAAGAACCTTTTCTGCGCCAGCTTCGTAACAATACTCAATGATTGCTGCGAGTGTGATACCTTCATCGAGAATATCATCGATTAATAATACCGTTTTATCCTTTAAAGATTTTTCCGGTTTTTTTAACCAGTTTATTTCACAGCCACTGGTATTGCCGCGATAACGTGTTGCATGGATGTAATCTATCTGCAATGGAAAATTTAATTGCGGGATCAAACGACCGGCTAGTATTAATCCCCCAATCATGATTGGTATTATTAATGGGTTGCTTCCATTTAATTCTTTAGAAATAGCCGTGCCAATTTTCTCAATCGCTTTTTCAACTTCATCGGTGGTGTATAACAGCTCAGCATTTTCCAGTACGATCTGACTATCTTCAAACAGGGCTTGTTGGTCAGTCATTAGTTATTTCCTTCAATTGTTGTTGTCCTGTCCAGTCACGTGCAAATTGCCAGGCTGAACGGCCACTACGTGAACCATGTTCAAGTGCCCATTTTAGTGAAGCCTTTTTTACAATTTTATTATTGTTTGTTTTATTACCAAGTTTTTCTAACCAGTAATCGACAATCTTAAGGTATTGATCTTGATTAAACGGATGAAACGCAAGCCAGATACCAAAACGTTCTGAGAGTGAGATCTTTTCCTCTATTGATTCATTCAGGTGTATGTCATCCAGTATATTTTTACTGGTAACATTCTCGCTCATGTATTCGGGTAGTAAATGCCGGCGATTTGATGTTGCGTAAATCAGTATATTATCCGAAGTATTGCTTAGAGATCCATCAATAACTACCTTGATTGCCTTATAACTTGGATCATCTGCTTCAAAGGAAAGATCATCACAGAAAAGAATGAAATGACCTTCTTTATTATTTAATTGTGCAATAATATTTTTTAAGTCGGTCATGTCTTTTCTTTCAACTTCAATCAAATTTAATCCCTTTGGTTGATATTCACTCAACAAGGCCTTAATCAAAGATGACTTGCCTGTTCCCTTTGGCCCCCATAGCAATACATTATTGGAAGGCAGGTTTGCCAGGAATTGTTGAGTATTTCGATCAATAAGTTCTTTTTGGCGTTCAATGCATTTCAAATCTGAAAGAAATATTTTGGCAGGATGATCAATTTTATGAAAAATACCTTTTTGACCGTAAGACTGCCAGTGGTATGCACCACCTGTAAAATTGGTTATTGATTCAGGTAATGTAGGCATCAAAGGCTCTATTCTGTCTAGTAAAGAGTCCAGCCGTTTTAATAGTTTATCTGTTTCTGACACGGAATCACCGAAGTATTCAAGAAAGCGCCAGATTATACTTCAGGGGACCTCTGAGAATAGAATTTTTTTGTGAGAGTCAGGCCGCTCTTAGACATCCATGTCTTCGCTGCATTCGCACATCCATGTGCATCAGAACACCGCGTGCAGACAAAATTGTCGGGAACAATTTTGAACAGCCGTAGGCTGGCCCGAAGGGTGAGCCACAAGGATGTGGCGAGTAGCCGCAGTTGAGCAATTTTATGAATGAGGATTGGGCAAAAACCGTCCCTGGTTTTTGCTCTACGAGCAGCAAAGCTGCCCAAAAACGCTCCTGGCGTTATTGTGAGCACGGCGCTGACGCAGTTATCGCGACAAAATCGCCTGGAGCGATTTTGCGTGCAAACCCTGAAGGGGTGAGCCTCAGGGATGAGGCGAACAAAAAAGGCATTTTCAGAGATGCCCTTCAGTCTGATGAGTTATTCTCCTGCATTAGAGTGACTACCTAATAGCGATAGCCTTGTTGAGTTTGTCCTCGATACTTTTTTTATATTTCAGGTAATGAATGGACTGTAGTTTATCAGAGTCAACTTGGCCCATGAGCCCCCTTGAGATATCGATATCAGTAATATAGATAGGGTATTTTTGACCGCTCGCGCGTTGTTGAATAACCTGCTCAGCAACGACATTGAATAATTCTTTTCCATGCTCTATCAATGAAAATTCTTTATCTTCACAAAAGATACTTAGAGAATTATGTTCATCATCCGGTCCGCCAATAACCTGAATATTGAAAAAACCATGCCCACTATCTTCAATTTCATTATTGAGCTTACTGATATGTATCTTCTTCGTCTTGTCATAGCTAATTGAGAAGAATTCAATTTCCAGGTTTTCGATGTTTGTTTGGATATCCAGCATCAGGAAAGTACGCCGATTAATAGTTGCCTTGAAGAATAGATTAAAATGATTAATTAATGCCTTGCTGTCATGGAATGGAATGGTTTGAAAGAATAATGAACCATTTTCATCAATGATATAGATATCAGCCATATTGCTATTTATAGAATAAAATAACTGGATCCTGTCAGGTTTGTTTAATTTAAATAAATGCTGAATAATCTTATTACCCTGCGTTCGATGATCAAACAGGACAGGACTATATGTACTGTTTGGCATACCCAGGTTTCGTAATAAGTGAGCGCTGGAGCCAATGTATTTATGTCGCAAATGGTTTTCTTCATTAAAAAGCATGTAATAACAGTCTTCAATCTCGATCAGGTAACGCGTATTTTCCTGTAATTGTTTTCCATAATATTCACCAATGACATCCTGGGTTATTTCTTCGATTCGTCGGGTTATGGCCGGACCATAGCTTGATGAATAACTAAAGGCATTGAGTTTAGGTGGTCCAGAAGGCCCGCCAAGTGGTGCCCAACGCAAGTATTCACATATACATTGTAAAAGCGCATCTGGTCCATCGAATCGAAATGTCAGAAGTTCTTCCCACGTTGTGCATATCAATAAGTCAAAGCTATAGGCGAGGTTATTATGTTGACCACCATAGCTAAGTATATTGTCTCTGACACTTGAAATATGATCGACATTATCTTTTGAACTGGCTTGCGGGACATAACCTACATTTATATAAACACAAGCATGTTGGATGTGTGCAGACTGGTTTAGATCATTAAAATCTGCTTCGGGTAATTGTTTTGAAGGAAACTCATCTTCAAAAGAGACGAGTAATTGTCTGAGTTCTTTAACTGTCAATGCGTCATTGTTGTTTAGTGATATAGCGGAGTGTGAATCAATAATTTTATTAAAATAGGCCCAGGCGATTAATTCGATAACACTTTGTGTTCGTTTGATAGGTTTATGATCACTGATAACGTGTGATTTAATGTGACCCTGGTACATTTGCCAGCTGTCTTTGCCGGACTGATCTCTCTTTTGGTAAACCGTAATCTTTGTATAATTCATGCTAATTTCATTATCACGATTAATAATGTCAACCTTGCCGGCCTTTCTTTCGAACGCAGCATAGAGCTTACGACCAAGGACGTTTAATTCTGTCTGGCTTACTCGAGAGACTTCAGTATTTTGTCGGGCAAATGCAGAAAGGAAGCGATAACTTTCGGTTAAGGCATTCATTAAGCGATTTCGTTGCTGGGCAATCATATCGATTTGCCATTCCTTTTGCGCATCCATCAAAATAAATTGTTCATTTGTCCAGCCCCAATCAAGGACAACATGTTTGAATAAATCTCTGCGCCAGCTTTTCTTCTTTATCTCTTGGCTGAGTGGTTCTTTTATCTTTATGTAAAAACATTGACGAAAGAGTTCCAGGCGTTCCCGTTGGTTTCGAATCATTAGGTATTCTTCAATCTTTTTATACATGATTAGATAGGGGTCAAGGTCATCGAGTGTATCGATTCCTTGATAGACAGCTTCTTTAAACATAACGCTTAATAATGAGATTGAAGGATATTCACTTGCATAAACTTCCATCAGAAGAAGTTTCATTAATGATTTATAAGGGGAATGTATACTTTTATAGAGTTGCCAGACTGCTGCACCAAAAAATTCTGAAGCGGGTATATCTGAAACAGCACCAAAATCTATACTGTCAGAATGGTCTAGTTTTTTTTGACGGATCAGTTCTTCTATATAACCATCATAATTTTGTTCTTGTTCTGGAGGGACAAGCCACCAGGCAGGAATCTTTCCGGCGATAAGCAAACTTGAACGATAAAATTCATCCAGCAAGAGATAGTGTTGTGCTGATCCACTACTTTCTGATGATAGACCCTGTTGTTTTCCTTGTTTAAATTCTTCCGCCGAAAATACAAAGAAATGAACTTCAAGACGTAGTACTTCATCAGCCCATTGTTCGATGGCATAGACTTTTTGTTGTATAAGATCTATGGCATCTGCATCCAGTGATGCCGAATGTAACAACCAGACATCAAAATCACTTTTACTGTTATAGGCTATCGAACCACTGCTGCCCATAAAATACATACCATTAATATCCATGATCCGGCGTGCACGACGGGTCGTTTTGTAGGATTTAAAAAAACTTTTGGCAATTTTTATCGTTGATTGTTCTGCTGCGTATTCGGAAATACCGGCAGGCACCTCATCATTTATATAACCGGGTAGGGCAGCGTTATTCTCATGAAAAAGGAGTGGCAAGAGCTCAATAAATTTAGCTTGTCGTTCACCCAGTCCTTGACGGGTCATCTCGATTCGTTCCTGGTTGATCTTGAGAAAATGCGTTTCTACGCTATGAAGACCGAGTTTTGAGTCTTGTTTTAAACTGGTTGGCATGCGATACCCCGTTGTTTTATATAATAATATTGATATGTTTCTGGTAAATGATGTTGTCCATAAAATTCATTCTCACCATTCAGAAGACCTGTTTCATTTATCGGCAGTTGCAGAAATTTCTTCATAAAAAAAGCATTTTCCTGATAGTGTAAAATCAATAAAAATTCTATAATATTCAAAATCTTAGAAATAAATAAACACAAATATTTAATCGAATTAGTATTGATGAAA
Source organism: uncultured Enterobacteriaceae bacterium (assembly GCA_964392105.1). Lineage (GTDB taxonomy): Bacteria > Pseudomonadota > Gammaproteobacteria > Eutrophobiales > Eutrophobiaceae > UBA7359. The sequence continues at coordinate 3,326 of CAYMPA010000056.1, read as the reverse complement.
GAAATCGGAATTTAACCTTTTCTCATCAATGCATTGGGGGACGGGTTTTGGTAATATTCGTGCCTGCTTGGAGGCCGGTAAAAAGAACACAATGTGAAAACTCGGTAATTCGACGGTTTCGCATTGTATAAAAACGACTATATCCAATAACTGAAATTACGATTTACTTGAAATATTTAATAGCAATTGAGGAAAACTATGTTTACTAAAGAAACAAAAGTGGAAGGGTTTGATAACGAACTCTTTACCGCAATGGAAGGGGAGCGACGCCGGCAGGAAGAGCATATTGAATTAATCGCGTCAGAGAATATGGCCAGTCCACGGGTAATGGAATGTCAGGGTTCTGTACTGACTAATAAATATGCCGAAGGTTATCCGGGAAAACGTTACTACGGCGGTTGTGAATACGTCGATGTGGCTGAACAACTTGCTCTCGATCGTGCTATGGAATTATTTGGTGCAGATTGGGCAAACGTTCAATCACACTCTGGTTCACAGGCAAACGGTGCAGTTTATCATGCCTTGTTGGAACCAGGCGATCACGTTATGGGTATGAGTCTGGCTCATGGTGGTCACTTGACCCATGGTGCAAATGTAAATGTATCCGGTCGTATCTATAACGCAGTCCAGTATGGTTTAAATCTTGACACTGGCGAGATTGATTATGATGAAGCTGAGCGCCTAGCGATAGAACATAAACCTAAATTAATTATTACCGGTTTTTCTGCCTATTCCAGAATTGTGGATTGGCAGCGTTTTCGTGATATCGCTGACAAGGTTGGTGCATTGATGATGGCTGATATTGCACACGTAGCTGGTCTGATTGCAGTAGGGGAATATCCAAGTCCGGTACAGATTGCTGATGTTACTACCACCACAACCCATAAAACCCTGCGCGGTCCTCGTTCTGGTTTGATCATGGGTAAGGCCAATGAAGAGATTCAAAAGAAGATTAATTTCATGGTATTTCCTGCTTATCAAGGTGGACCATTAATGCATACGATTGCTGCCAAGGCTGTTGCTTTTAAGGAAGCCATGCAACCTGAATTCAAAACTTATATTCAACAGGTCAAGAAAAATGCCAATGTTATGGCAGAAACTTTTATTGAACGTGGTCTGAAGATTGTTTCTGGTGGTACGGATAATCACTTATTTCTGGTTGATATGGTCGAGAAAGGCCTGACCGGTAAAGAGGTTGATGCAGCTTTAGGACGTGCCAACATAACGGTAAATAAAAATGCAGTACCAAATGATCCACAATCACCTTTCGTTACCAGTGGAATTCGTATTGGAACACCATCAATTACAACACGTAGTTTTGATGAAGCAGATTCAAAGCAGGTTGCAAACTGGTGTTGCGATATCATGGATAACATGGGCGATGAATCTGTTATCGAGCGTGTTAAAAGTGAAGTGCTTGAGCTTTGTAAGAGTCGACCTTTATATGAGTCGAATCAGGACTTATAACAACAGTATTGTTATTATTTGTTCGTGTGAGGGATTGTTATTGCCTAACAGGCTCTGGCAATCCCTCATTCATTTTTGAAAACTGGAATAAGTGGACCACTAGATGCGATGTCCTTTTTGTACAGATTTAGATACACGAGTTATTGATTCACGACTTGTTGGTGATGGTGATCAGATCCGTCGTCGTCGCGAATGTACAAAGTGTAAAGAACGCTTTACTACCTATGAGTCAGCTGAACTTAACTTTCCCCGGATTATCAAGTCAGATGGTAGACGTGAGCCATTCAAAGAGGAAAAACTTCGTTCTGGTATTTTACGTGCTATTGAAAAACGTCCCGTTGAAATGGAACGGGTAGAGATTGCAATTTCTAATATCATGCACAAATTACGTGCAACTGGTGATCGAGAAGTCGAGTCAATCAGGGTGGGTGATTGGGTAATGGAACAATTACGGGGTATTGATCAGGTTGCCTATGTTCGTTTTGCCTCTGTTTACAGAAGTTTTGAAGATGTGCGTGCCTTCCTTGAAGAGATAGAACGTCTCGAACATGAATTACCACCTGAGTTAAAAAAGAGTCAACTCGATCTTCTGAAAACTGATGGTGATGAGAGTTGACGTGGACAGCACAAGATTATAACTTCATGTCCCAGGCCATTTGTGTGGCAAGGCGTGGACGCTATACCTGTGATCCAAATCCACGTGTTGGTTGTGTAATAACAAGAAACAACCGGGTAATTTCAGAGGGTTGGCATGCAGTAACTGGCGAATCACATGCAGAGATAAATGCACTGAACGACTGTAATGATGCTTCCGATTCCACTATCTACATAACGCTTGAACCCTGTTCCCACCAGGGACGTACACCACCCTGTATTGACGCATTAAACAATGCGAAGGTTAAAGAAGTGGTCATTGCCATGGTTGACCCTAATCCGGCTGTTTCAGGATCTGGTATTAAACAACTTGAAAATTCAGGTATAACAGTCAGGCAGGGCTTGTTAGAGGTTGAAGCACGTAAACTCAATTTGGGTTTTATTAAGCGTATGACATCAGGACTACCCTATGTTCGTTGCAAGATGGCAATGAGTCTGGATGGACGTACTGCTTTGGCAAATGGTGAAAGTCAATGGATTAGTTCCGAACAAGCGAGACAAGATGTTCACCGATTACGCGCTGCGAGTAGTGCAGTGTTAACCAGCGTGGATACTGTTATAAAAGATAATCCGTCCTTAAATGCGCGTGATTTGGATTTTGAGTTTAAGCAACCAGTTCGGGTGATTATTGACAGACAACTTAAAATACCAAAGCAAGCAAAGTTATTCAGTATTCCAGGTAAGACAATCATCTATACTGAAAAAGATAATGATGAGCGTTCTGGTGAACTGGAAGACGTTGATGCAGAGGTCATTAATCTGCCTCTATCAGAAACAGGGTTAACAGGTGTTTTTTCTCATTTGGCAAAAGAATGTGAAATCAATGAGGTCATGGTTGAAGCTGGCGCAACAATATCGGGTGCATTAATAGAAGCGGGGGTTGTTGATGAGCTCGTTATCTATATGGCGCCCAAATTACTTGGCGATAGTGCACATCCATTACTAAGATTAAACCAGTTGGATAAACTAGGTGCAGCAAGAAAATTAGAACTTACTGATGTTAGACATGTTGGTAAGGATCTTCGTCTTACAATGACATTTAAAGAATAAACTACCCCGCAGCAAGCAGCGGGAAATTTAACCCTAGAGATTATACTATGTTTACAGGAATTATTCATGCTATCGGCAGTATCTATGATATTGCTTCAATGGACGATGATAGTCGGTTCGTATTGAATACTTGTACAATTTATGTACTGAATTTG
>CAYMPA010000055.1:11444-16308 GCA_964392105.1 uncultured Enterobacteriaceae bacterium | reverse complement strand
AACTCATCATAAGGTTTTTCGCCATAACCATCATCAATCTTTTTAGATTTTACTGGTTTTTTACCGAAGATATCACCCCAGTTATCGCGGTACTTTTGATCTACAATGACTGGTGCCTTTGATACACTCATGTTTGCTCCTTTTCAGATACGTCTACATATACTTCTTCACCTGAACTATTTGTACCTTTATGGTTAGTACCTACATCGTACAGGAAAGCTGTAACGGGTCCTTGCCATTTGTTGGCCCATTCGATCATGGAATAAATCCCAATGTTGTCTACATACATCACGTCGAGTTCGGTCTCTTCATCGAACTGTGATGCACCTTTAATGGAGTTATCGTTACAGCTTGGTTCGAATACAACATCACATCGTACGTAGTATTCATTGGATCGTCTATCAACAATATTTGCTAATGGCATAATTAATATCCTGTACCAGAGTTGAAGTTATTTTTGCTGGGCAGGCAAAACGTATTCGTATTTAATGAGGCCAGAATCTACGGTGATTTGAATCGCACCTTCGTCACTGATTTTCATATTAATATCGCCTGGCAATGAGAGAATCGCTAGAACTTGACTAACAGGCCAATCCCATCCGCGGTCCAACTTACCCGATACATTAGGTTCAAATACAAAATTCCCAGCGTGAGTTGAATGATCACCAAAGAAGAATTTCAAATCGCCGCCTTCAGTCTTAGCTACGAACGTAAGTTCTTCGGAGTTTGCTTGAGCCATATATTTTAGGCGTTGGATGCTCGCTGTACTTGGCGTGAAGTCGATGTTCCATTTAACATCGCGCATCTTTCCGTTTTTTACCTTGTCGTTGATTTCAGCTGTTGACATGAAGCGATAATCATTCTTAAAATCACCAGTGGAATTTTCGAAGTGGATGCCAACTGGAAGTGTTTCGCCATTTCGTTCTTGTGTGTTAACTTCAAGTTTAGCATTTTCTTTGTATTCAGGAATGCCAAGAATGACGCTTAGTTTACTTAAGTTGGGCATCCCGAACGTACCATTAATATTAGTTAATGGTGAATGAAATGATGCGTTGACGATGATAGAACGATCATCGGCAATGCCATTCATAACAGTTTCGGTATCATCACTTTTGATTTTGATGAGATTAATGAAGCCCAACCCGTGTGTATGTTGGACGATGTCTAGAAGTGAATTTCTCATTAGTATCCTCTCTTTATGCTATCTTTAATTATAGTACACCCATGTACTCGGAGTCAATTTAATTTCTCTTTTATTTCACCTAAAGTTTGACTTCCCCGTTGGGAACTAAACTCGCCAGGCTTGCTGAACTCTAGTAACGTGAAGTTCGGCTCTAAATTTGTTGATGTTATATTATCAAATCCTAAACTACGAACTAAATTCGTCATGTATTCAATTGTGTTGTAGGCACGTGTATTAGTGGACGTTAACTGCAAGCTGGGCTTGTATTGGCAATTATTATACGACAGCATACCAACGCCACCTGGTCGTAATAATCGATAAAACTCACGTAGATACATTTTGATGTCATCCATCGGTAGCTTCTCGAAAAAGCCCCAGCTAAAGATCATGCCGAATTGATCGTACGGTAACATGCTTAGATCACCTGGTATTTTCATTTCGTACACGCGGAGCCTTCGTTGGTATGCTTTGGAGAATTTTCCCCTTACGTACTCTAAGATTTCTGGATGTTTGTCAACTACGTATAGTGGGTCATTCGCACATAGAGCGTGTGTAAATTTTCCTTGTCCAGGGCTAAGTTCCAATGCTGGTGCTTGCCATTTTGTATGCTTTCCGATTTTACCAACGACCGTTTGGTAGGTTGGCTCGGGTATGTTTTGTTGCTTGTATTGTGATAAGATATCTTCTGCTGAGTCATGTTTGAATTCTTCGCGTAAATCATATCCGCGTTTTAAGAAATTCTGCTCCCTACGATGAACAACCTCTTTGAAATATTCCCGTAAGGCTCCTGTTTTTGAGTTCGTTAAAATTTCCTTAACAGCGTTGATCTCATCGAGAACGGCTTGGTGATATTCGGTATTTTTAAAATCATCCTTTTGTTCGTTCATCAACGATTCAAAGAATCCAAGTTCACCCAAAATATCATCGTACACGATCTCTTCTGAGCGTTCCATATGATGCAGTAATTTTAAAAAACTTTTTGAGCTCATGTTATTCCTCGAATGAAAACAGTGAAGTGAATGTCGAGTTGATATTTGTTTGACCTTTGATATCCCAGTTCAAAACACCAAGTAAGTTTTCTACCTTCTTATCGACGATGGTTGACATCATCAACGCGTCATCGTACGGAAGGTCTTTAAACCAATCCGGCAAATTATTCTCATCAATAGGATACCCAACTGCCTTATAACCTAATGGATTATCTTTTAGTTTACAAACAATCGTTTTCATCCCATCGACAATTTCCATGCTGTAATTATCAGAATTAAACTTCCGTAGTTTGTTCCAAACAATAGCAGCTCTTACATGACCGGGGATCATCTTCCGCTCACCACTTTCGTAGATCTTAGTGTATCTTGTTAGGTTGTTGACACGCTTCGGAGTGCCTTTTTCCCAACTATTCATATCTCTGAATTTATGTTTGAATTCAACAACTTTATCCATGATAGATTTTTCAGTTCGATCAGTTAATACATCAATCAATAATTCCATCAAGAAATCTTGGACAATACTAGGCGTATCAGAACGCTTCAAATCCATACCCATGGCCTTTACCTTTCCGGGTTTACCATCAACGTCCCGCCGTGTACCTTCATCGTCAAAGATCATCAACCCGTATCGTTTCTTTTTAATGAACAACCCGGATGATGCGATAAGTTCGAGCCCGCCTTTGATAATCTCGCCATGATCATGCTGACAATGGAATGCTTCCATCATATATGCTGGGAATGACTCATTCACTGCTTCGGCCACTTGGTTATATAACGCAATACAAGTGTCTTCGTCCCATTGCATTTTCCCTGACTCGATTTCACCCTTCAAGGCTGGATAGGCAGTAAAGTAAACTGAGTCAGTATCCCCATACGCGACAGAGATGCCAGTATAATCGTATTCACCCGTAAATGCTTCATTGGTAAACGATGACATGTGCCTTGTGATGCATCGGCCAGTTAACGTGGTTGATTGACCGATATCGAAAACGTAGAACCGACAGTGCTTGTTCAAAATCGCTCCGTACAGACTGTTCAAGTTAATCTTCTTAACCATTTGGCGTTTATCCCAGAACGCAATTTCTTCAGGATCCGTGCATTCGCGCAACTTCGCCTGCATCGCTTGTCGTTCAGCATACCATTTTTCAAGGATGCCTGGTACGATCCCCTTCCGTGTGTAATCGAAGATTGTGCCGTTAGCACTCAACGCGTACGGTTGATTGGAATCAAAAATAAGCTTCCAAATGTCAGCGGCAGAATGCGTAGTGGGCTTGCCTGATTGCCAGTCAACGTGTATTTGTTGGCTGATATCTTTATCCATGACGGATTGATATTCAAGTGAACCAAAGACCCCATCCCACGCTCCAGCAAACGAAGATCCTTTTTTGCCATTCTTAGAACGCATCTTCTCTGAAATCATTTCGTTTGTCAAGTCGGGCCGTAGTTGTCCAACAAGAGTTTCTGGACTCATATTTAAAGCGCGAATGGTGGACGGATACAATGAATTGATATCAATAGCGCCGATCCATTTGTGTAGACCTTTTTTAGGAGTAGCAACAAAAGCACCCGCTGCCCCACGGTCATGCGAATCGTCTGATTTAGATTTATTTGGTACAACTAAACCAAGTTCATGTGCGTAGTTAATAATAGCTTGCTCTGTAACAGCAACCGCACCTTGGGTGGCTGGTAACGGAACGGTACAATCGTGAGCTAGAGCATTCGCTAAGTCAATAAATTGGAGTTTATCATCTAATCGTTTTAACAGCATAGTATCTTGTCTGTTGTAATCGATGAACTTAGGAAAGTCATGATTGTATAGACGATCCAATGAGCCTTCGTATGGAACCTTATGTTCACCTAGTTCATATTCTGCAATCGCATCTAATGAGTAACTATGCATTTCATGATATGTATATTGCTGGTACAGGTTCAATGAGTCAAGATGAACCCGCCCGTGGAGATCATATGTTGATTGCTCCTTGCCAAATTTCTCAAATTCACGACGTTTCGGAAGTTTATCCCATAAGCACATACGTCTAGTATCATTTTTGGATAAGATGCGGGCGACGCGGTTGATTGTGTACGGAATATCGTATCCTTCTGAGTTCCAACCAGAGATAACATCACAATCATCGATTAAAGTCAAGAATGTATCTAGCATCTCGCCTTCGTCTTCGAACATATAACAGTTATCATATTTTTCGGCAAGTTCGTTCGCTTGTTCAATTGTCCATGTACGTGGCGGTATTACGAGCGTAATTAACGCATCTTGCCAAGAGTTCCATATACTAATTGCAGTGATTTTATTAAACGGATCATTTGTCGGTGCGAAGCCCATAGTAGGAGAGAAGTCAACCTCAATATCGAAAAACGAAATGTTCAACTTAGGCGCAGCTTTGCCCTTGTATTCCTTTTCAAGAGTTTTGTGAACTTGGTTGATATCAGATTCCCAAATCTTCTTATTGGATTGAATTTTGATTTCTTTCTGATATTGTTTATTATCGTACGTTGTAAATTTAGACACGGGTGTTTGGAAAATAGATGTATGTTTTCCACGCGGGTCGTCATAATAGAATGACCATTCACATGGATAGTCTTTGTATACTCGTTCCCCATCTACTCGTTCTACTACTTGAACGATGTTCTTTTTCTTATCTAAATTTGCTGAAACGTACGTCAATTATTTTCCTTT
>CAYMPA010000055.1:0-11344 GCA_964392105.1 uncultured Enterobacteriaceae bacterium | reverse complement strand
AACAAACATCCATGAACTTTCACGAACATACATTGCATATTGAAGCAATACAGATCCAATAGTATAGTAAATAAACACTTCTAGCATTGGTGGCGATGGTGCATAAAAACCCATCAAAATACTAGCATAAACTGATACCGCAGTAGCGATAGCTTCGGCCCAAAATAAGGTCTTACTCTCGTACCAGGTATCAATCCAGAATTGCCAGATGTTTTTTGCTAAAACCATTAGTGCCTCTTAAATGTTATAGGCATACTGCCTGATGAACTTAGAATCTCACCAGTATACAAGTCTCCAGTATGCGTATAATCTGCACTTGTAATTTTACCAGGTGTTGGTTCGTGATCGGTGATTTGATATTTCTCTCTCAATGCTTGAGCAAGAGCTATCCGGTATTCTTCCGGAGTCATATCGCCAATGTATTCACTATTTTGTTCTAAGTAGTTTGTTTCTTGAACAGATGGTGTTACTGTAGCCGTCCCGATCCATAATTGTGTATCCATATAAAATAGATCGCCAGTCTGTGCTTTGATATTGCCGATGAATTTCGAACCACCGGTATATCGAAGTACTCTACATTTCTGATCCTTTAAAATACGCTCTCCGGCCATCTCCGAAGCATACGCTTCTGCCTTTGCTTGTTCAATGGTTGGTCCGTATAGTTCTTTGCGGTACCGTTTTAGATGACCAATAATCCAATGCCGCTCGCCGCACTGGTCAATATCTTGATAAGACATCGTTTCAAGCTTATCGAGAATATTTTGTAAAGCAGGCTTTTTCTTCATCTTCAAGAAGAATTCGTAACTACCGCGAGCAGCCGTCATTAAATCTTCCCGACGGTTGTTAGAATCGTTTCCAACATCTCGTGATCTTCTGAGTGATGTTCGAAGTCGCCTTTGTATGCCGTTTTCAATGCTTTCTTAAGAACACCCGGTTTTACCTGAAGTTCTTCTGCGATTGCTTTGACTGTGTCGGAAAGGCTCTCGTTCAAATCTTCCACTTCGCGCATCGTTGACACGCCATCACGGAATAACATATCTAATTTGGCTTTTTCTTCGTTAGAAAATACCTTGTCTACTGCTGACATTTAAGTCTCCTTTTAATTTGTATATGTTATTATATACTATTATAGGGAGATGTTCAATATCTTTTTTGGTTTTTCTTCAGGTTTTCGGATGGTTTCGGCAATTAATTCGTACCGTGCTGATGCCTTTTCATGTGATGTCTCAGCAGAGGTTTCACGCTGATTCTCAGTAACTGGGATGTTCAGTTGGTGTAGATGAGAATATACTGGCCGAAGTTCAGAGGATGTGTTAGACGTAGAAATCACAGTACTAGACTTCGTGTGTCTAGATTTGGCATTGGTATACCCAGTATAGGCATTCAATGAGATCGAGTCTATTTTCTTATACATTCTTTATTATAACACACTTCTGCAGTATGTCAAGAGCTTAATAATGCCCTAGCCGCTTCAATAGCCGCATCACGGCGGATGCCGCCCTTCATTAGCTTTTTAACTATTTTGGCTTCGCGGGCACGAGAATCTTCGTCCGTATCGTGGTTCCACATTTGTTTCACAGTGTCTACTACACCTTCATCTAGATCTGATCCACTGATGTGATTGCGATACCATGCCGCAATAGCATTTGGGTTCACGTTGTGATTCCGAGCGGCTTTTCGTAAGGCTTCTTGGTAACCTAATTTTTCAAATTTGATCAGCTGTTCGATTTCATAGTATGCTTTCTCAGCCGCAGCCTTTTCAACGGCGCCTGTCATAGCGTATTCCTTGACATCTTCCTTCTTTTTATCAAATGGCTTTTCAGCACCCTTTTTATTATCTTTTTTGATTTGTTTGTCTAAAGCCTTGAAATCGACGAACTCATCCATTTGTTCTGTGTTTGATTCATGGTGTGCATTGTTGTCTGACCAAGTAATACGCATTGGCTTCGGATTATCATTGCGATCATAATTTGTAAATTCAACAGGACGGCCTTCTGAAACTGAATTCAAAATTTCATCTATTGACCGTCCGGTAACATCGCCATAAATTTTATAAGCGGTTGAAAGGTTCATATGTCCAACCATTCCGTAATGATCTACATTGAACTCTTCGATATTAACAAGTGGATCTTCTGCTGTTACTGGAATGCTTTCTTCAACTTTGTATTTTTTCTTAACTTTCTTGGACCATTCTTTTTGCTTTGAAGTTGGCATAGGCGGAGCTTCGTTCAACTCCGCATCGAACAATGGATCTTCTTTAGAGCGGATTGTTTTTGGTTTTGACTTCCGGGTCCGTGTACCAGATTTGCTGAACTTTTTAGGACCTTTTTGTTCGTCCTTCTTATCACGCATGTAATCGTTCATATCGCGTTTCATTTGTGTGACTAGATCTTCTTCAAGTTCTGCTTCCGAGATATAATCAGATAAAAAGCCGTAATCTTCAGTTGATTCAGCTACACCTTTGGTTGAGGTTTTACACTTAGGGCAAGTGTCGCTATTCTTTTTCCATGCGTTTTTAGTTGATACAGCATCGCAATCCAAACACGCAATTTTTTCAGCAGCTTCTTCACCAACTAAACGACCTTGGAATGGATGTTTACCATCTTTCCCAGCTTTCTTTGCCTTATCAGTTCCACGAACTTGATCACCATCTTTTTGAGCGGATTCATCGAGACGCTGTAAGGTTTTAACTAAATTTGCGAAATCGTTATTTTCCATTATTTGTCACCTCTAGTAAGATTGCCATCACCAACTTTTTTGACGGTCACGCCAGGAGCGAGTCTCCACCCTGAGCGTTTTCGCATCAAAGGATCGCTTGCTGAACTGTGTACTGACGTCGCTCGGTGATCAGCTTCTTCTTGTGATGCACCCTTGTTCATAATGAACCGACGCGGCTTAGTGTTATGTTCTTTTGGGAATGAAACCTCCCATGTTTCAACAGCTGATTCAGCTTCATCATATGCTTTAAGGAAAATATCATTCAACTCGTCATCCATGTACATACGCTTCCGCGGCATATCGCGTTCACCATGATCTTTGCCATTCGCCGCAGCAACGGCGCGAGTCTCATCGGTGACAGGAGCCGCTTCATAAACGCCACCTTTATTATTGTTGCGGCGTTTAGCTCTACCCAACGGTGCAGATACAGTGGCCATGCCTCCTGCTGTCGTCGTCTCTACTATATCTCTAATCTTCATACCGTAAAATCCCTTCCATTGACGAGCCGTTGACTAACGCCATTTACTGTTATGTTATTTATACTAAAGTTGCCATTCCGATTATCTAAATTTATAACCTCGAGTGAATGGACTCCGGGCTCTAACTCTAACGGAACATGCTCTCGTAAGTATTGCTCGTTGTTATCCCATATGTAATCGCGTTCTGTCATCAGTTCACCGTTAACTGTAACACGATACGGTAATTTTGGAACCTTTTTATCGCATAGTAGGTCAAAGCTTAATTTAACGTTCATTGCGGGCCTTCTTCCTAGCTTGGAATACCTTAATGACAGCTGATTTAACTTGTTTCGGATCAAACTCTGTGCGCTTCCAAATAAGAGGAACACCCAACTTGATAGCTGTTTCTAATATAATTCCACGCTTTTCGAATCCTGATCTGCCTTTAAATTCGTTAACTAACACTTCGACTAAATCATCCATTGATACCTTGGATGTACGCTTCCCTGATAACACAATACCGGTGATTAGTTGATCCACATTAGGGACGTCACCCTTGACCCGTTCCTCACTTTCAAAACGTTCAGCATATCCGCTTTGCCCCTTTGCCATTTTGACAGGAGAAATTCCATTCCATCTCATCGTATCATCGACATCGTTACCGTTTTTGATTTCCTGTTTAATTTCAGCGTATCGTTTCTTTTGCTGATCGTCTAGTTGATCTAAAAATTCCTTTTCAGAAACCGCTTTAGTATTTGTAGTAGGAACCATCTTTTTACCGACGATCCGATGAAGCTTCTCTTGGTCAATCCTAAGTGCGACAGTCTTGACATTAAAAACCCGTGGAACGAATTGACGATCATAATCTCGTGTGAATGAAACAGATTCACCATGATCCTGGACGTTCATAGTTTTCTTTATACTAGCATGGCCTTTTAGTGTATTGGTTTGAATAATCTGTGCTAAGCGTTCAATGGCAGTGAAGTGATACAACGGTGCCGACTTCGATTCATTTAAATTTCTAGTTCGCGAAGCTTGCTCTTCTTTTAATTGAATCACTGGTGTTGGCGGACTAAAGGCCGAGGCCATATCACCCATAGATACGTCGAAGTTGTGCAAGATGTATGGAGATTTAGCAATCTTTTCAGCCGCTGAGCCAACCATTAGCCTGCCACCATTAAGTATAAGTGCCCTACTTGGTAGATAGTCAAATCCAAGTTCTTCTGCTCCTGTTTGGTGAATCAGATCATACGCATCCCAGAAATAAAAATTATTATCTGTTCCATAAAAACCCCGTAACGACTTCCCCTCGGAATCATCTATTATTTTGGTAATTTGGCGCCAAGATGGATTAACATGAAAGGTAGTATGGTTGCCTTTGAAGGCCTTCTCCATTAACTGTGGGTCTTCCATCTTCTCTAAACGAGTGTAATAATCAGGAAGCTCGTTTAAATGATCCCTGACAATCTCACTAGCTAACCCTTGGTCTCCAGTATGCTCTATTTCTATTTGAATACCTTTTTGTAATTGCTTCTCAATATAATGAATATCTACGTTATGCTTCTTGGCAATCTCAGCAATTTTAGGTGTACGCGGACCCATTATATCAGATTGGATGAAACTGTAATCTTTAAACTTGTCTAGCTTTGCTTTAACTTCTTGCTTACTTGTATCGGGAGCATTTTTGGTTAATTTAAATTCAGATTCAAATACAACATCACGGAAATTATATTTAGGTCTTCCGTCTGTATCAACATCTGAACCGAATTTTTTAGCTTGAACCTTAATCTCATCGTATCCTACATCATCGGTTTTATTGTATGATGTGATGCGACCGTTTTCAAATACTTCACGGTATGACTCCGTGACTTCTTTTGGTAGCATACGAGCTATCTTTGGGTTCTTTAAAGCATCGTATGAGTCAACAGCATAAAAGCCCATATAAACACCAGGGCGAACCTGGTAGGCGTTGTTCCATTCTTCAATCTCATCTTCTGGATCTTTTGAGCTAACAATAAAATCAAAGTCATCACCCATGAAGCGTTCGGATGATTCTAGTTCACCTACGTTATACAGTAAATATCCCGCATCATTGTGAATCATATCCATAGCAGGCCAAACCCATACATTATTTTCCATATACAACCCACGGAGGAATACATGCTTCGATAGTAGGTTTTGGATCAACGTTGCGTTAGGATTTTCGTAAAACGTAGTCCCTTCGTAATCCACAACACGACCTTCGGTTAACTTGTTCTCAACGGTGAATTCAGGATCAGTATCTAAATGTACATTGGAATTAATTCGGACGTTATTAGGAACTGCGAAATTAATTTTAATCCACGTTATGAATGATTTGGCATCTTCTTGTGTATCGAAGTTAATTGTTGCTGACTCGTATGCGATTTCAGCTTTTTGCCCAGTGTACGGATACAAATTTAACGCTATTGCTACACCCCATGATTCGAGCATATATTCAATAGTTAATGTAACTGACGGATTATCGACGATCTTTTTTAATTGTGTCTCAATGGTGTTTTGGAACTTTTTATCTTGATCAAAATCTTCTAAAAATAATGCATACCCGTCGCTTGGTTTCGAACCTTCATGCAGTTCTTTAATACGACGGAGATTAACGGGGTCGTTTGGTAAGGTACTTTTCCAATGTGTTGATTTTAAATTCTGTAAATACCGCTTTGTTGCTTCTCGTTGCTCAACGGTGAATTCAGGATCAGGCGTACGGAAATTTTTCTTTCGCATAACAGTTTTGGCGACAAGATCAAGTTCCTCATTCTCTTTATCCCATGTTAACACGAACGGAATGTTTACATCTGAACTCATATCCTTTAGAACAGCTTCTGATTCTGGTCCTAGGCGGACGATCTTTTTGCCGTGGTACTTACGAGCTTGCTTAAATATTCTACGGAGTTCGTTTACATTGATGTCCTTTATGTTACGAGCATCATTTGCTCGATCAGCAAAATGCCTTGTGAATTCCACATCAATGCCTAAACTTGAATACAAGCGATCCAAGTAATCTTCTAATTGATTCAAATCCGATCGTGTTATATTTTCATTAAATTTCACTTACTGATCCTTTATAATCTTGTATTGATCGGCGAATCGTTTGTAATTGTTTCAATACTTCTTGCATAGACTCTTGATCATGCTCCGCAGATGGGTCGAGCTCGTTTAGTGTTTTGATAATATCATTCAGCTTATAAAATGTTTTCACAAATACAGCTTTATTATCGCGGAACATTTGATTTCCCCATCTCTTACTAAAACGTCCACCAGGCAAATGGGATCGGCTCTTTGGTTTCGCCGTCGAAGGTCCTGGGCCAAGTTCTGAGATAATTGACCTTGCTTCTACAATGATACTTTCCTTTAGTGTTCTGCCAATTTTTTTGTCTAATATAAGCTTTACTTCGTGGTTGATATCACCATATAAGTCACTAACAAAGCGGTCCGCTTGATTATTATCCAAGCCTTTGTACATAGCTCTAAGCTCTGTTGCCCCAGTAACCTTCTCTCCCATCACTTCAAATTCGTATTGTGGTACGATGAATACGTATTTTTGTTCAGACATTGGTAACGCATCATTAAGATCTTCCGGAACTTCACGAAACGATCCTTTTGATAAATCAAAACGATCGATATCTTTTCCAAGCACATAGATCATAATTGTATTTTCAGGATCGTAATGACTATAAATTTCTTTGGCTCGGTATGGATTCACAACCTGTTGAACTCTGTCTGGACTAATGCCAGTCGCAGTGATCATTAATTTCTTTTCATCAAAGGTGAATGGTGATTTCGGTTGTTCTTGTTTATTAGATGTTGCGATGAAGCAGTTATTCTGACCGTATTTTGCCTGAGCTGTTTCAAATACATGGGCATGACCTCGGTGAAAAAGTTGGAAACGGCCCGGGTAAATTACCAATATCTCTCTTGAATGACTTTCTGTTAATTCACGAATATACATACTTAATCCTTTTGTGTATTTATGCTAGGTTAAAGGTTAGATAATAACCACACATAGAACGGGGTGGTGAACTCAATTCTCCAATCGCCATTCCAGCCCAAATCCATGCATGTTCGCATTGGGTTTGGTAATCCGCTGTTGGCATACCATTCATCGTTCGGATAATACTCCGATATCATTGCAGCAAGCGTGGTTATATCAACATCATCTATTGTTATGTTTCTGATGTGTAACAGTTTATTTTTCTCAGGTAATCCATCCTCGCCAAGGATAATGTCGTGTATTGATTTGTTTAATAGCGATATTCGTAGTGTGTTGCTGGCATCACAATCAAAATCGAATTCAATAGTAGTTTCTTTAGTACAAAAATCTTGTTCAATTACAGTGCTGTTCACACTGATTCTGAATTCAGGCGGTTCTTTTTGGAAGTCATGATACTCACTATCGAGTGTAATTTTGAATGATAATTTTTCCATTAAGCAAGCCTCTCCAATAATATATTTAATCTATCTGCCTTTGACCGTAAAAAAACTTTCTGGTTATGCTCTAATATATCTACCATATCAACTGTTACTTTGCGATGAGCATCGTTCGGGTAGCTCACAAGCTTAAAACATTCAGAAAATACATCATGCATTCTTGCCTCATCGTCATCATTATCGTCGTAATCTTCGCAAATGTAATTATCGAAGGTTTTATAACCAAGCTCACGGAGTAACTTCAATGAATGAGGATTGCCAATAATGATGAACGGTTGCATGTTAAGAATCGGCTTAAACGTCTTTTCCGTTAGGAAGATAGTACTGTTGTTGAAATGAGTTTCTAATATAAAATTCCAATACGAATCTTGATAATGATCATGATTAATTAATTTGTGATTATTATGACTGGCGTCATCTAGCTCGTCGCACTGTATCGGAGTATGCAGATCGAACTGGACAAGCAACATCGGAATATCTGACCAATACTCCTTCCAATCGAAAACATGATCGCACTCATGCTCTTGTGCTGATGTTTTGTATTGCTCGTCATTATAACTAAAATAACCTTCGTTGTGCAATCCGTGTTGCCATATCGAAGCACCGAACAACCGTCTGAATGGTTTGTCGATTCGCGTCAAACATGTGAATTTTTTAGTTCTAGGCATTATATTAACTTCAGTTACAAAATCCTTTTCACGATAATGCAAGTACCTATAATACAGTTCATCGTCTGGGAAAAATATATAAGGATGCCCATACGCTTCGGCTAATCCGTTAGCTATTACGAAGCGAATATCTTGGAGGTTGATCTTATGCTTCAAGCATAAGTGGTTTAGTACTGGGTCAATCTCAACATCAATATCATCACCTTCGCTATAATAGAATACGAACGTGATTTTGCCTTCTTGTAATAATTTTAAACTTTCTGGCTCCATTAATTCAAAATAATCAATCTCCGGGTCAAAGAAGTTGATGTTCACGCAATACAAGCCCACGACATCATCGGGCATCTCTGATACAAGGCACTGTTCGAATGGTACACTGTCAAGTTGTAGATACTTAATCAAACGCAACTCATATGAAAACGGAGGATTTAAGCATAAATCCCACCATGCTTTTGTGTTCGGTACTAGTGTTTGATCCTTGATTAGATTAGGAAGGAAGGTATGTTGATTTTTGAAATCGTATACGAAGGTGGACATCAAAAGTTCATCTGAACTCGTGATATACTGCCTGCTGTGAAATCAAATACAACCGCCCTTAACCAGACAAAATTGCCTGTGAAGTTATATGTTACGGCAGTGGACGTGGGTGATCCAGCAGTTAGTGTTGTGCCAGTGATATCAAACCAATCAGCTTCTGTTGGGTTCAACACCAACGTACCTTGCATCTTAATTGAACCGACTAAGGCTGCTGGATAATAAGCACAGGTATGGAGACCATCGGTGTAACCATAGTAACCATCGCCTTTTGCTTCGATCGAGTTAAATCCTGTCGCATTTCCATCATAGTTGCCTGATGCTGACCCGAATGTGGTTGTTGGGATCAATGTTACTGATGTGGACGGCATTGGTTATTCCTTAATAATTTCTACTAGCTTGCCTTCGCCAACTAGCTCTTGAACAACTGCCTCTAAGTTGCTAATAACATCTTCGCTTAATACTTGTGCTTCGTCTGCGCCATCTTTAAGAAGTTCGCTTACTTTAATAACAACCATATCTTCATTTAGTTTAGCCATAATGAATCCTTTCCTATTAATATATTTATGCTTAATAGGAATCGAATTCTAATTTGTATTTCTTGCCTTCATACAAGATATTCACTACCGTTTTCCATGTATCAGCTGCCTGATAAATTTCACAGCGTTCAGCAGGTAAGTGTCGTTTTATACTTAGAGCTAAATTATTATAATCTGAGTGTGGAACATCCCGCAACTGTCCCAAATGTTTGTTTAAAAACTGCTTGGTTTTTGCGATTTCAGGTGGGTATTTCATTGCGTCCCACGTATCATGAACGCCCTGTTTTTTATCGTATATCTTCTCAGTAGGTGTGTCGGATTGTCTCGGAGCTGCATGTGGGTTTTGATAATCATTGCGATACGTAGCCATTATATTTCCACCGTTCCGTTCCCAATTTTAAGGCATCCCGAGTTTTAGTTATTTGTTCCATTTAATTTATCTAACTCGATATTGTAATAATTTAAATCATCTAGGGCATGAAGTTTGCGCTTTTTCAATGTTCGTAACTCTCTGTATGATGTCTCGCTTCGATCTGTTTCACGCTGTTTTTCCAATTGTTTAACGCGGTCACGTAAACGCATATAAAGACGGAAGGATGTATCTAAATCATGAAGAATTCTTTCTTGATCAGTCATTTTATTTTCCTTTAATTACACTAGATATGTGCACAATATTTATAGTAACTGTTGGTTGAATATATACGCTAACATGAAGTTCGTTATTATCTATTCTTGCTGGAGTATTGTTTGATTCGTCACATACGACCTTAAAATCACTCCAAACCCGTGTGTCAATTCCAGGTTCTAAACATGTATCAATTTTATTTTTTATATCACTGCGAGTTTTTTGATCATTGGGTTCAGATATGTACCGTTGGAGACTCTTGGTTAAAAATTCTTCGACTTCGTTAATAGTCGAAGGTGTGCCTACTGGTGATCGTAGGGTATGCCAAAGCTCTTCTTTAGTTAAACTCATACGGCCATTTTAGCCTTAATGCTTGGTTGTGGATTATAGTTATCTAATCTGAAGTCATCCATAGTAAAATCATCGATATTTTTAATACTAGGATTGATCCATAGCGTTGGCATCTCGTCTGGTGTTCTAGTAAGCTGTTCTTTTACTTGTTCAAAGTGATTACTGTAAATATGAGCATCGCCTAATGTTAGGATAAGTTCACCAACATCAAGATTTGTTACTTGAGCAATCATATGAGTTAAAAGAGCATAGCTCGCGATATTAAAAGGAACACCCAAAAACATGTCGCATGATCTTTGGAACATATGACAAGAAAGTTTTCCATCAGCAACATAGAATTGGAATGTCATATGGCAAGGCGGAAGTGCCATCTGATCGATTTCTCCAGGATTCCAAGCTGTGACAATATGACGACGATCCCAAGGTTTGTCTTTAATACGTTCAATGACGTCTGCTAGTTGATCAACTTTATTTGTAATTTCAGTAAATTCACCATCTAATCCCTCGGTATACGAAGATGGGCCCTGCCACTTCCGCCATTGTACACCATATACACGTCCAAGGTCACCATAATATTCGGACTTGTCTTTCCAATAATCAGCCTCAGCATTATCTGTCCAGATAGTATTTTTATCTTCTAATTCAGAACGATCCTTGCCATAACGAATTTCTGCAAGTCGGCGTTCATCACTAGAACCTTCGAGGAACCACAGAAGTTCTGACGTAACACCTTTGAAGGCGAGCCGTTTAGTTGTTACTGCCGGAAACCCGTCTTGGAGGTTGAACCGCATTTGATGTGTGAATAACGAACGGGTGCCTGTGCCAGTACGATCATTACGATCAACACCGTGATCCATTATCTCGCGTAATGCTGCCATGTAAACCTTCATTTTATTTTACCTCCTGGATTCGGATTATGGATTGTTTTTGTTCGAGCAGCATGATCGATTGAAGATTGAATAGCAGCATCTACCTCTCTTGCTGTTT
>CAYMPA010000054.1:0-16640 GCA_964392105.1 uncultured Enterobacteriaceae bacterium | reverse complement strand
AGTTTATCGGACTCATATAATCGATGCCAGAATGACGCCTGATGCGATTGTAATATGCCTCGACATACCAAAAGATACCACTTAATGAACCTCCTACAGGAAAAGAACCTCCAATACAAAGGTTCTTTGTTAGAGACGAAGGAGTTTGTATGTTAAATAAAAGCGTGATGAGAATTTCAGAAAAACCAATACAGAAATATCCGTGGCACCTCCGCCCTTTTTTCTGGAACCAAAAAAGAAAGTACGGGCAGGTACTGAAACCTGGGCTGCTTTGGGCCAGGGTCCCGAAACTATTCATGGCCGTTGCAGCGTTGTATGGCGTGCTGGACAGGAAAAGCAGCCCATTGGATCCCGTACTACGTTCCCTGGTGACGGTACGGGTGTCGCAAATAAATTGGTGCCGTTTTTGTGTTGACATTAATTCTGCTGTATTGGCAAAGAGAGCAGACTCCATGGAAAAGGTAGAGGCACTGGAGAGCTGGATGGAAAGCGAGCTTTTCAACGAAAAAGAAAAACTTGTGCTGGAATATGCTGAGGCGATGACCTATTCAGATCAACAAGTGAGCAATGGATTGATGCAACGATTAAGCGCATTCTTTAACGAAGATGGCATTGTCGAGCTGACTGCGCTGATCGCATTTCAGAATTTGTCCAGCAAATTTAACAGCGCCCTTGATGTGCCTGCACAAGGATTCTGCCGTCTACTATCCGAATCAAGCGAATCAAGCACCGAATCCCGATTTCTTTTTAAATAATTAGGTTATATCAACGTGCTAATACAGATCCAACGCCTTCATCTGTTGCATCAAATTTAGATAGAGATCCCTAGTGATAAAATAAGCCCATATACTTAAACCAATAATAATGATCGTCAGAATGATTTTGGTAAATCTTTTGTAGTGTGGATGTAACCACACCAAAGGCAAGGCAAATGGGCCAACAAAAAGAAGAGCGATAACAACAACAGAAGTTGAAAAATACCACTTTGTTATTGGCAGGTGAGATTCGACAAGAAACTCATTGCAAAAACGGCACTTTATCGCCTCATCTTGTATCTCTTCCGCACAGAAAGGACATTTTTTCATAATTCTTAACATAACATCTATTTTATGCGAACCGATAGGACCATTAATCATTCCATTGCATATGGGGGATTAATGATGACCGAGAGCGTAAAAGGCCGTCGCTCGGCAACTGCTCCCGGCGCTGCTTTACCTCCTTCACACCCCTCAAGGGGGGTACCGAGGTCCTTGCAGTCGTCTTGTGTACCATAAACTATTATTTATTGTTGCAATGCACGAGCTGACCCTGGAAGGTTCAAAGATAACCAAGCTGGATAAATAACAAATATAAAAAAAGTTTATGAGATAAAAATGGATAAGAAATTGGATATCATTCCCTGGCAATTTATCCCTCATCTTTAAGCGGTCGTATCAATTCAGCAAATACAGACAATTCCCACGGGCGTATCGCCAACATAAGACCTGTGTTAAAACGTGATCGTGCCGGTAGCCTTGCATCGTCCTGTTGAAGTGATGAAAATTCTCGAGCAAGCATTTCCAGTTTACTCCTGAGCGTGTTTAATGAATCACGAGATAACATTCCCATCATATAAATTCGAATTTCGCCAGCATGGTTGAAGTGTGAACTCATAAATTCACTTTGTACGGTATTTTCAAAAAAAGTCTCTATGGGGCCTTGCGGTATCCAACGAAAATCATGGGTTAGCATTCTACGGATACGGTTATTGGGTAATAGATATATCAGGCCGTGACGATCAAGTCGTATAAGATAACGGATACATTCTATTTCAGATATATCGTAGTAATTAATAATTTCATCCATCTGCCAGGCATTTTGAACACAGATTGCAACCAGCAGGAATTTTAGATCGGCTACCAGCTCTTTTTCCTGCTTCAACGTCAGGGTACTTATTTTTTCCTGTTCATCATCTGTCATTCTCACCAGATCAGTGAAATCAATACTTATCATGCTGCAAATAGCTTCCAGTCTATCCAGGGTAAAGTTCTTCTGGGAGAAATTTCGTTTGATGCTGATTTCACTAAGCTGTAATTGATTTGCTACATCCGCATAGGTGAAACCGGCAAGTTTCAGGGACTTTTTCAACATATCGATCATTTCTTTACGTTGTGCCATTTCCGGACTCCAGAGTTGTTATTTTGTCGTATATTCCAGTATTAGTATCTGTATATGATACCTTAATTATAATATGTATATACGATCACTTATTTAGTTTAAACATAAGACACCATAAACTAGTCTTTTAATCAGGCAAATTTAAACGAAAAAAGCGAGGTGAATTATGAAGACACTTATTCAAACCATCAGTAGTGTCGTGATTCTGCTTAGTTTATCCATACCGGTCTTTGCCGGTGGCAGTGCGCAGCACTTCAGTAATGCCCTTAATCACTCTGCACAGGCATTGGTCCATTCAGCAGCCGCTAGTATCAAACTGGTATCAGGTGTAGTTGCAATACCATTGATGATTAGTGGTGAAATCGGTAAGGCCAGCGGTGAGATCGGTGAAACGTTTTGGGAAGAAGCCAATAAACCATTGCCGATTACCGAAGAGATGATCACAGTTGGGCCAACTCCGGCTGAAGCCATGGGTAAAGAGGAGAAAGAATAATGATCACTTCAAAATTAAAGAATTTGATACTTATCTTGTTGACTTGCGTCTTGTCAGCACATGTCAATGCTGGCAGCCAAAACGGTGAAGATTCAATTATCTCGATCGAAGACATTGCTTCACTTTCCAAGAAGGTAGAGAAATATGCTGCGGCACAGGGTGCCCGTGTGTTTTTCATGGCACGGCAAGGCCGACCCACAGAGGAGTTACCTGACGGCGTTATCTACACTCACGTCTCCTATGCGGTGTATTCCAATATCAAAACGGAAGATGGCAGAACGGTACCGGGCTATGCAATCTATAACCTCTATCAACTCAAAGATGATCCATCAAGGAGTCATCTGGTAGTAGACTTTCCCCTGGACTTTCTCGCTGGAGCCCATGCATCCAAGGCAGGTGTAATAATTCCAACACGGGATTTACAGGCGCGTATATTTAGTGTCATCAATTCGGATTCCTATGAGAAATTGCATAACCCGGCTTACTCTGCCATATCGAATCCATACAACGCCATGTATCAAAATTGCACCGAGCACGTCCTGGATGTGTTGAATGCAGCTATCTATCAAACTGATGATATCAAGCAATTAAAGATCAATACCCAGACTCATTTCGATGCGCAGGAACTGAAGATCAATCCGTTTAAATTATTTCTAGCGTCATTGTTTAAACCTGAAGTAAAAACTTCGGATCACAAGAGAGGGATCAAGACTACAACTTTTGGAAGTATTGCAAATTATCTTCAAAATAATGGTTTGGTTGAAGACATTGCACATATTGAATTATAAGACTCAATTATCATGACGGATTCACCTGAATGGGATGTTAGGTACATCCGTCTCCTATTTTTCTGTAGAAGAGAATTTTTAATCTATGCACCTATGCCGGACATAGCCTAAATCAGACTTGTGCAATTATCTTTCATTGAAAGAAAATTCTTGTCCGTTTTTCGGGAGTTGAATGTCCGTATATGGCACTCAGCACTAGTTCAATGTCTATATCTAAACGTCCACTTACGTTATAAATCGCCGTTCATAACATTCAACCTAACCAATACAGGATATACGTCATATATCTATTAGTAGGAGAAAAATTAATCTATTATTAGGACTAAGATGGCGTAAGCTTATACATTATATTGATTAGGAAAGGAGACTAAAATGAACATTTTATTTCCTGTCTTTGCTATGGCCTTAATCACTTTTGTGGTCGGTCCACTGATGCTTAGCACTCGCATAAATTCAGTGAAAAACGGTGTGGTACATATTGAGTACTACGAGATTTTCCGAGGTGGTGAGCCACCTGCCAATGTAATGCAAACTACCCGCCACTGGTCTAATTTGTACGAGGCGCCCACACTATTTTACATCGCTTGTCTGATGGCGTTTGCACTTCAGATGGAAAGTACTTTGATACTTGGAATGGCGTGGACATATGTCGCCATGCGAGTAGTTAATTCGGTGATACACCTGACCTATAACCGTGTCTATCATCGACTCACTGTTTTTTTAACGAGCCAAGTCATATTAGTCGTAATTTGGATACTGATTTTTATAGAAGTTATCTAATATGCCTGCCGAACAGTTCAAAATTAAACTCAATAAAAAATATTGTGAAAAGGAAAGAGATAACTACTAAAATTTAATCACCACTGTCTCTTTGAACGCGGAGATAAATATAGATAATGATAAAATACAAAATTATATTAATTCCAAATCAGTTTCAGAATTAGCCGACGAACTTTCTGTAAAGCTAAAACAATATAGAGTCGCACTTATGGATCCTGACGCTACTTTATCCATCCCGAATTTCGATCTGATATGTGAAATTGCTGAAGTAATAGCCGACCGATTAAAAGGCTAGACACACAAATATTGTGAAAAGAAAAGAGATAACTGTTAATAATAATTAATGCTTGCCGGTTAGGGGAACAAAGGCTACAGGCAAAACATCTCGCTGTTCGATCTCACCATCAGATCCTTTCATCAAAATCCTGAGAGACTGAGTCTTCCCTTGCTCACCTACCGGTATGACCAGTCGGCCACCTGGTTTTAATTGTTGAATAAGTTGCTCAGGGATCTGCTTCGTAGCAGCAGTTACTAAAATTGCATCAAAGGGTGCGTGTTCATTCCAGCCATAATAACCATCACTAATATTTACCGTGACACTGTCATAACCCAGCTCCTGTAAACGCAACCTTGCTTCCAAACCCAAAGCCTCGACAATATCGATACTATAAACATGGCTCACCAGCTCGGACAGTACAGCAGCTTGATAACCTGAACCTGTGCCAACTTCCAACACCACAGACTCAGAAGTCACGGCAGCAAGATCGGTCATCAGGGCAACAATATAAGGCTGGGAAATAGTCTGGTTATGACTTATGGGCAATGCTGTATTCTCATAAGCATATGACTGGATATCTGGCGGGACAAATTTATGCCGGGGAACTGCCAACATCGCCTCAGCCACCCGCTTATTCAGAGATATCTCCCCTGTATAAGCTTCCGTCATCCTAAACATCTGCTGAATATCAGCCAGCATCTGCTGACGTTCTTCTTTGTAGACATCTTTTGCAAAGGCATTCATCATTGACATAATTACAATGACTCCTGGCAATACAAACCGGAGTGGTAATTTTTAATGAAAATATAAGTATAAGCTATCCATTAGAATAGCAGATGCAGAGACTGGATAAATTGTAAAAAGGGATTTGCGCCTTTTAGTATGCTGAGTCTTTTAATTTTATATTCTTTTAAAATGATATTTTAAATTGGTTAACGAGATATGGGAATTGAGTCTATTGGTAATTCAATCTGGTTGTTTGAGGGTGAAATCGTCAATTTTTATGGTTTCCCCTATCCAACGCGCAGCATTGTTATTCAACTGCAAAACAATGATCTATGGATCTGGTCACCGATAACACTAACACAGAATCTCAAAGATGAAATCAGCAAGCTGGGCCGAGTAAGATATCTTGTGAGTCCGAACAAGATTCACCATTTGTATCTACAAGAATGGCAAAATGCTTATCCTGATGCTGCGTTGTGGGGACCAGAAACAACGATCCGAAAGCGAAAGGATCTGCACTTTCAAGAGCCTTTAACAGACATCCCACCACCTGAATGGGGAAATGAAATAGATCAAGCCTGGTTTCGTGGTTCCCCTGCGCTTGATGAGATTGTTTTTTTTCATCGATCTTCAAAGACTGTAATTATTGCAGATATGTCTGAAAATCTTTCTGATGAATTTCTACACACTTATTGGGGTAAATGGACGCGACTGATCGCCAAAGCTTGTAAAATTACTGTCGGTTACGGATATGCGCCACTTGAATTGCGTCTTACCTGGTTCAATCGCAAGCCTGCAAGAAAAGCGCTTGCAAAACTATTAGCCTGGAATCCTGAAAAAGTCATCATGGCTCATGGAGAGTGGCAAAGAGAAAATGGTCGTGACTATCTGGAATGCGCTTTTGCCTGGCTACGTCCTTGATATATTAAAATTGACCTGTCGCCTTTTACATATGGATAGTGTTCCTTTTCTATAATTAATGTAACCATGGCTATAACAATTCAAACAATACCGCTGATCAATCTGGCAATTACCTTTATTCCTGTGCTAGTCGTCATCGCCATCCTTTTTAAATGGTCGCTTAATGCCAGCAATGCGCTTTATGCTGTTGCGCGCATGCTGGTTCAATTACTGATCATTGGATATTTCCTGGTTTATATTTTTGAATCGAATCATGCAGGGCTAATTATTGCGATCCTGACCATTATGGTGTTTGCATCGAGCTGGATAGCATTAGGCACGATAAAGGGCAAACGCCACTTGCTGTATAAACATGCATTTTTGTCCATCACGCTTGGTGGTGGCATAACATTAATACTCGTAACGCAAGCTGTTCTAGCACTTGACCCATGGTATCAATCACAATTTATGATCCCACTTGCAGGAATGATCTTTGCGAATTCAATGAATAGTGTCAGTCTTGCTGTTGAAAGACTGAATGCAGAGATAGAGAGAAATGTTCCCTATGATGAAGCGCGTAACATTGCACTTCAGGCTTCTCTAATTCCTATAATTAATTCATTATTTGCGGTAGGACTTGTTTCACTTCCCGGCATGATGACAGGACAAATATTGTCTGGCGTCTCGCCACTTATCGCCATCCGCTATCAGATTATGGTGATGTGTATGATATTCGGATCATCAGGCATTTCTACAGCCTGCTTCCTGATATGGGTTAGACCTGTCTTTGAGAGAAAACTAGACCAATAAATGACGTGTATGGACCTCGGTATACCCCTCAAGGGTGTACTGAAAATAGCCCCCTTGAGGGGGTGTGCACTAATGTCGCAAGCGCATGGAGCGCAAGAGCGACCTGACTCCTTTTACCTTGCAAAGAACAATAGATATCAGACAGCGTCAGAATAAACACATAATCAACGACTAAAACCTACCTAATATTAATTATATTATTCTAACCAATACCTACCCTATTATAAGTATTGTTTCATCTTAAATAAGGACTATTATGAGGCTAATACATACTTCATATTGATTAGAAGAAGAATAATGAAAATTCAAAATTCACGACTGCGTGGAGCGTTGGGGCTACCCTGGCCCCGATTTTTTGATGGCATTTTAAATATTTGTTATGAATAAAATTTTAATCAATTGGAAAGAATATTTTGATAACGACTGTAAAGGTGAAGATATGTGGGGCCATTACAAGACTTCAAATGGCGATCTTTATGTCGTTGCAGATGGGGCTTCAAATCATGATGGCACTAAAACAGGGGGAGATGTAGTTCGGTTAATAGATGATAGATTAAGACAAGATTCTGCAAACATAGTCCGTAGTAGACATTTAAGAGAACTTATACATTCAATTAATACTGAGTCGACAAAGGTAAATGAAGGCGCTTATGCCGCAATAGCAGGCATTTTACATAGAGGAAAAGGGATGTTTGCTTTTAGTGCCGGCGATGTTTCTATCCTGGCAAAAAAGCCAAATGGCAAGTTAATACAGGTATTGCCGTTGGACTTAAGTATGCAAAGGGGTGAAGCAAAAAGAACTGCTAAACAAGAGATAGGTACAATAATTAATGGCAAGGAAATCACATCGGATAACTATTTACAAAGGGCTAATCAGTACACACATCATGGGTTATGTAATGCTATCGGCATTGAAGAATCATTTTTCTTGAATGAAAAAAGTTTTTATGCCAAAGAAGGTGCAGTAATCCTAATCGCTTCAGACGGGATAACAGACCCTTTTATGAAACCTCA
Source organism: uncultured Enterobacteriaceae bacterium (assembly GCA_964392105.1). Classification (GTDB taxonomy): domain Bacteria; phylum Pseudomonadota; class Gammaproteobacteria; order Eutrophobiales; family Eutrophobiaceae; genus UBA7359. Next base: position 8,695 of record CAYMPA010000054.1, on the reverse strand, counting down.
AAGAGAAGCAGGAACAATTTTAAAATCTAATGTTTTAAAGCTCTATGAACTTATAAATTCATGTGATAACGCAGAAGATGCAACAAACTCCCTTAAAAATTTAATTTGGGATACACAAGTTAAAGAAAAGAAAAAGATCAAATCAGATGATAGAACCTGTATTTTCTTATACATGAATCCTGCAAAGCAGGATGTCTCTATGGAAACTAAACCACTGACCCCGGCGATATGAGTGCAACATTAGTATTAAGATAAATATCCGCTTCTTGCCGACAACACCAGTTCAATGCCTATAGACGAATGAATCAATCGATAGACGTACATGAATGTACTAATGCCGCGTTTACATGGAGTAAAAGAGCGGTCTGACCCTTTTGATTCGATTTCCTACCTAACAACGTTACACCTTATTTAACATTTCTTGAATAAATACTCACGAACTCATCAATGGATACGTCACAGACTTTGCATATGTCCAAAACCTCAATAAAGTCCAACTTCCTTTCTCCTCTCTCATATTTTGAAACATAGCTTTGTGGTTTTCTAAGTTTCTTGGCAAGTTGCGTTTGTTTAAGATCGATATTCGTACGAATCTCCTTAATTGCTTCTCTAAACGCATTTTGTTTCTTATCCCACAATCGATTGCTCATTAGGATATCTCCACACCTTGAAAAATATCCCAATCTAGAATAATCTTACTAATATCCCATTTTAGGTTATTTTAGATGCAAGGAATGCGAATTATCTCTCAAAACAAGGAAAGAATTTTTGATGCGATGCATATGGCCATCTACCAAGGCTATATTAGTGCTGCTCGTTTTGTATTTTACGATGCCATCATGTTAGCCAGGGAAGAAATCATCAAAGACTGTATCGAACTCGCCATTAAGAAAGGCGCACATCGCTTAGCGAAGGATATAGAGAAGATGAAGTAGACTCATACATCTCTAGACTGAAACACCTACCCTATTTCAATTATATTTATCTTAATAATACCTACCCTGTTTTAATTATTGTTTCGTCTTAAATAAGTACTATTATTGGACTTATCCCTACACCATATTGTTAAGAAGAAGAAAAATGAAGATTAAAGTTTCACGACTACATGGATGTAGGAGGTAGAGTAACGCCGGGAGCGTTTACCAAAGACCTGAACTTCCCCTAATAAAACGGATATTAAAAATTAGAGACATTCTTTTCCTCGTATTCTACCGGTGTCATGTAATTTAAAAAAGAATGTCTTCATTGTTTGTTGTAAAAAATCTCAACGTACTCAAAGATACTTTGTCTTGCATCGGCTCTTGTTCGATAGTCTTCATGGTATGTCAGTTCCATTTTTAATGTACCAAAAAAAGAAACCAATAAACCAATGGTTCAGTGTCGTTTGATTCCCCTTATAACTTGCCGAGCCATTTTTTTATTTCAAGGTTGAGCAACAGGGACGTTGCGAAAGCGCATTAGGTTAGGAAGACCGTATGCGATGGAAATAACATTGCCACTTCTTTATCAGGGAATAATCGTAGAGCAGTTCGAATTGCAGGCGCAAGATCTGTGTCGCCACTTACCAAAACCGCCATATCACATTTATTCAATTTAAATAACTCCATTAACATGACAGATATAGCTACGTCAGTCTCCTTTTCTTCATGATGTTGACTGGAAGTATTGCAGGATTTACATCGAATATATTTTTGTTTGAAACGGCCCATCACATCTTTCACACCTGTATCCTTTAAGCACTCGATATATTTATTATGACGATCAGTAACTCCTGCTTTTATTTTATCCATATGTTCTGCTAAAGCAGAAAAGTAAAATATATCTTCTAGTGTGCTATTTTTTCCATATAGATGTAGATAAGACGAGAATAATGAATGAAGATTTATCCAACGTGTTGATTGGCCAACCAAATGCTGTTCTGCTTCTTTCAGTGAGTGATAAAGGTTGAATCCGTCAACCAGAAATGTAATCCGCTTCATAAGTCCTTAAATGAAAAACCCCAAGATCGTAACCTTGGGGGGGCCAGTCAAATCATAAGATTTAATCTGGGGTTGATGATTAAATTATGTACTAAATGAGCAACATGTCAAATTTAAAATCAATCAAACCGGAGCAGGTAAATCACTGCTCCCCATTAAGTATTTATCAACCGCTGCGGCAGCAGAACGTCCTTCTGCTATTGCCCATACAATCAAACTCTGCCCATGTTGCATATCACCGGCGGCAAACACACCTTCAACATTGGTCATCCAGTTTTCTTGCCAGACATTACAGCGATCGTTTAGATTGACTCCGAGCTGTTCGATCATGCCTTTTTTTTCTGCGCCGGTGAATCCCATTGCCAGGAAAACCAGATCGGCTTTCAGGATTTCACTGCTATTCGTGACTTCGTTGAAACAGATACGCCCTGCTTCACGTTGCATCTTGACCTTAACCAGTTCCAGTTCTTTCAGGTTACCGGCATCATCACCAATAAACTTTTTGGTCTGAACTGAATAAACACGTTCGCCACCTTCTTCATGCGCTGAGGCTGTGCGGAAGATGAATGGCCATTGTGGCCAAGGGTTATCATCGGCGCGTTGTTCTGGCGGACGCGGCATGATCTCAAGTGAGGTAACGGATTTTGCGCCTTGACGATGAGCTGTACCAATACAGTCGGCACCGGTATCACCACCACCGATGATGATTACATGTTTATCTTTGGCATTGATCTGTTCTTCTTCCGGAATGTCATCACCCATGCAGCGTCGGTTGGACTGTGGCAGGAATTCCATTGCCTGGTAAACACCTTTTAATTCACGACCGGGGATAGGCAGATCGCGACGGGCACAGGCACCACCCGTCAGTACTAATGCATCGTATTCTTTCTTCAGATCGTTGGCATCGATATCAACACCAATATGGCTGTTTGGTTTGAAGGTCACACCTTCTGCTTCCATCTGTTCCATTCTTCGATCAAGACGATACTTTTCCATCTTGAATTCAGGGATGCCATAACGCATCAGTCCACCGATACGATCATCGCGTTCATAAAGCGTGACATCATGACCGGCACGTGCCAGTTGTTGTGACGCTGCCATACCCGCTGGGCCGGAACCAATCACGGCAACCTTCTTACCGGTTTTCTTTTCTGTTATCTCGGGTTTAATCCAACCGTTTTCCCAGGCCTTATCGATAATCGAAAGTTCGACTGCCTTAATCGTCACCGGATCATCATTGATACCGAGTACACAGGAACCTTCACACGGCGCCGGGCATAAGGTACCAGTGAATTCAGGAAAGTTGTTGGTGGCATGTAGTCGTTTGATCGCTTCTTGCCATTGATCACGATAAACCAGGTCGTTCCAGTCCGGGATCAGGTTACCTAAAGGACAACCTTGATGGCAAAATGGTATACCGCAATCCATACAACGTGCGGCTTGTGTTTTTAGTGGCTCTACTGGCCATGGTTGCATGACCTGTTTCCAGTCTTGCTTTCGTTCTTCTACTGGACGATACGGTTGCTTGGCCCGGCCGTGTTCCATAAATCCCGTAACTTTACCCATGTGCTGCCTCCATCACGGCTTCATCGACCGATGTGCCTTCTGCTTTTGCCTTCTTGATCGCCGCAAGCACACGTTTGTAATCCTTCGGCATGACTTTTACAAATTTTGATTGGTATTTACTCCAGTGATCCAGAATATTCTTAGCAACCGTACTTTGTGTGTAATCAACATGTTTTGTCAGTAATGTTTTTACTGTGATTAGATCTTCATCATCTTCCAGTGCATCCATATCGACCATGCCCTGGTTACAACGAATATCAAAATCACCCTGTTCATCGAGGACATAGGCAATACCACCGGACATCCCGGCTGCGAAGTTGCGGCCGGTTTTGCCAATAATCACAACGCGTCCACCGGTCATGTATTCACAACCGTGATCACCAACACCTTCAACAACGGTACTGACACCACTGTTACGAACACAGAAACGTTCACCGGCGATACCACGGAAATAGGCCTCGCCCCGGGTTGCACCATAGAGCAATACGTTACCGACGAGGATGTTTTCTTCAGGGACAAAAGTCGAATGGCGAGGCGGATAGACAATGATCCTGCCGCCGGACAGGCCTTTACCCAGATAGTCATTGGCATCACCTTCCAGTGTTAAGGTCACCCCTTTGGGGATGAATGCACCAAAGCTCATGCCGGCTGATCCATTAAAATGGATGTTCACGGTGTCTTCCGGCAGTCCTTCACTGCCATAACGTTTGGTAATGTTATATCCCAGGATTGTCCCGACCGTTCGATCAGTATTGAGGACCGGCAGGATAATATCGACCGGTTTTTTCTCTTCCAATGCGTCTTTACAAAGAGGAACAATCGTCGTGACATCGAGTGATTTATCCAGGCCATGATCCTGTTCTGTCGAACAATAGATACCAACGCCTTCTGCCGCTTCCGGCTTATAGAGGATGTTTGAGAAATCGAGGCCCTGTGCCTTCCAGTGATCAACCGCTTTTTTCGTTTCAAGTTTATCTACCTGGCCGATCATCTCGTTAACCGTTCTGAATCCGAGTTGCGCCATGTATTCACGTACTTCTTCGGCAATATATTTAAAGAAGTTTTCAACAAACTCCGCTTTACCAGAAAATTTCTTTCTTAATTCGGGGTTTTGTGTCGCAACACCCGTCGGGCAGGTATTTAGATGACAGACACGCATCATGATGCAACCCATGACAACCAGCGGAGCAGTGGCGAAACCAAATTCTTCTGCACCGAGTAAAGCAGCAATAACGACATCACGTCCGGTCTTTAACTGGCCATCGGTTTGGACAACGATACGATCACGTAATTTATTCATGACCAGGACTTGTTGCGTTTCTGCGAGACCGAGTTCCCATGGCAGGCCGGCATGCTTTAATGAACTGATAGGTGAAGCACCGGTACCACCGTCATAACCCGAGATAAGAACAACATCTGAATGGGCCTTGGCCACACCTGCGGCAACTGTACCGACACCGATTTCCGCCACCAGCTTTACATGCACGCGTGCCTCGGGATTTGAATTCTTCAGATCATGAATGAGTTGCGCTAAATCTTCTATCGAATAGATATCATGGTGCGGTGGCGGTGAAATCAAACCAACACCTGCAGTTGAATGACGCACCTTTGCGATCCATGGATAGACCTTGGTGCCGGGTAATTGTCCTCCTTCACCCGGCTTTGCACCTTGTGCCATCTTGATCTGGAGATCATCGGCATTCGCCAGGTATTCACTGGTCACACCAAAGCGACCGGAGGCCACTTGTTTGATCGCACTGCGTCTTAAGTCACCGTTTTCATCCCGGGTAAAACGATCCGGGTCTTCACCACCTTCGCCGGTATTTGATTTACCACCGATGCGGTTCATCGCTATCGCTAACGTTTCGTGTGCTTCTTTACTGATCGAACCATACGACATCGCCCCGGTTGAAAAACGTTTCATGATGTTTTCAATCGGCTCGACTTCTTCTAACGGTATCGGTTTTTTTGCATTCCTGAATTCAAACAAACCCCTTAAGGTAGCGAGGTTTTCATTTTGATCATCTATCAGTGAAGTATATTCTTTGAAGATATTATATTGGCCGGTACGGGTAGCGTGTTGCAGTTTAAAAACGGTATTGGGGTTAAACAGATGATACTCACTATCACGTCGCCATTGATATTCACCACCCCATTCCAGATCGGGTCGTTTAACCGGACGATCCGGCCAGGCATTGTGATGACGCAAGCTCATTTCTTCCGCTACAACATCCAGCCCGATTCCGCCGATACGGGATGCGGTCCAGGTAAAGTATTTATCAACAAATTCTTTTTCGAGGCCAATCGCTTCAAACACCTGGGCACCACAATAAGACTGCACGGTAGAGATACCCATCTTTGCCATGGTCTTGGTCAGACCTTTGTTGACTGCCTTGATGAAATTCTTCACCGCTTGCTGGTGTTCCATCTGTGGCAGGTGCCCTTTACCAATCAAATCGCCCAGGGATTCAAAAGCGAGGTAAGGGTTCACTGCGCCTATACCGTAGCCCAGCAGTACCGCAAAGTGATGGACTTCTCTTGGTTCACCAGATTCGAGGACTAAACCTATACGGGTACGCTTACCGTTACGGATCAAATGATGATGCACGCCCGCGGTCGCTAATAAGGCCGGGATAGCCGCCTTATCCTGATCGATATCACGATCAGAAAGGATGATATTGGTATAACCTTTATCTATTGCCTTATCGACCTCGGCACAGACCTCGTTTAATGCCTTGTCCAGGCCTGCACCACCCTCGGCAACCGGATACAAGATCGGTACTGTTTTGGTTTTAAAGCCCGGCAGAATTACATCGCGAATCTTGGCCAGTTCTTCGTTGGTCAGGACCGGTGTATTGATCTTGATACGACGGCAACTTTCCGGTGCCGGCGATAATAAATTACCTTCAGGCCCAATCGTTGTGGCAACCTGGGTAACCAGTTCTTCTCGAATACCATCCAGGGGTGGATTGGTGACTTGAGCAAACAGTTGTTTGAAATAGTCGTACAACAAACGTGAACGATTTGATAATACCGCCAGCGCTGTATCGGTCCCCATTGAACCGGTGGGTTCCAGACCATTTGCGGCCATGGGTGCCATCAGGATTTTTAAATCTTCATGGGTATAACCAAACGCCTGTTGGCGTTGTAACAAGGTATCCGGATCGGAGCCGTGGATCTGTTTTGGATTTGGTAATTTTTCGATTGGCATCAGGTGTTGTTTTAACCATTCGCCATAAGGATGTTCGGTTGCAAACTCTTTCTTTAATTCTGCATCTTCAATAATACGTCCCTGTTTGGTATCGACCATAAAGATACGGCCCGGATGCAGACGTTCTTTTATCTTTACGTTTTCAGGTGCGACTTCTAACACACCTACTTCGGATGCCATGATAACCATGTCATCTTTGGTCACGTAATAACGTGATGGTCGTAAACCGTTTCGATCGAGTACTGCACCGATGACTTCACCATCGGTAAATGCAATTGAAGCTGGTCCATCCCAGGGTTCCATTAAGCAGGCATGGTATTCATAAAAGGCCGTGCGTTCTTCATCCATGGTTTCATGACCGGACCAGGCTTCGGGAATCATCATTAATACCGCATGAGGTAAAGGACGACCCGCCATGTGTAAGAACTCCATGACATTGTCAAAGGTTGCCGAGTCACTCCCACCTTCAATCACAATCGGAAACAGTTTCTTCAGATCATCACCAAACAATTCGGACTCGCATAATGATTCACGTGCACGCATCCAGTTACTGTTACCGCGCACGGTATTGATCTCACCATTGTGAGAAATGTATCTGAACGGATGTGCCAGGTGCCATGCAGGAAATGTGTTTGTTGAAAAACGTTGATGGACCAGTGCCAGGGCGGATTCAACATCCGGGTCGGAAAGATCAGGAAACATCGGTTCGATCTGGGTGCCGGTTAACATACCTTTGTATAAAAAGGTGCGGTATGACAATGACGGTATGTAGAACAGGTTCTGTTCTGACATGTCTGAATTCCAGATCATGTTTTCAACACGTTTACGAATGACATAAAGCTTGCGATCAAATGCAGCTGAGTCTAGTTCGTCGTTCTTTCCTATAAAGATTTGTTTGAAGGTGGGTTCACCTTCCTTTGCTGTGGGGCCTATTAATGAATCATCAGTGGGTACGTCTCGCCAACCTAAAAGATGTTGGCCTTCTTCTTCAACGATCTGTTCAAAGATCTCCTGGCAACGCTTTGATTGTCCCTGATCGACTGGTAAAAAAACCATGCCGGCACCATAGCTATCCGTATCAGGTAATTCGATTCCTATGTCTGCACTGACACGTTGGAAAAATTTATGCGGCTTTTGAATCAGGATGCCAACACCATCACCGGTATTTTCCTCACAGCCACAGGCACCACGGTGTAATAAATTCTTGAGGATGGTTAATGCATTATCGACAATCTCATGAGACTTCTGACCCTTCATGTTAACCACAAAACCGACACCACAGGCATCGCTTTCTGTTTGCGGTTCATATAAACCCTGTTGCTCTAGGGGTTTCTTCATACTGAATTCACTCTATTAATTATGTTGGTCAACTATCTCTTTTGTTAAGGCATGACGGACGGAAAAATCATGCCAAGAGAACCAATGGAATTACATCCAAGAAAAAATCCTGATACCGTTTTGTTCTATTTGTACTTTCTGCTTTGCTTTCCGTGCACCCACGAAAAGGGGGAGGAATTATAATAAAGCGCTATGTTTATGTCACTGCGCAACATCAATTATTGGTAAAAATCAATGATATTGGTATTTAGTACATTTACAACATTTTAGCGTATTTTGACGTTATTTAACGACATTATATACAATTTATACGTATTTTAAGATTGTTGAATTCAGACTAAATGTGGCATTTGGGAGCATCTGAAAACAGGATTTATTTTGTGACCGGTTTTTGCTCCTGCACCAACAGTAGGCGCTATAGGCGAAACCGGCATAAAGTACATCCCTGTACATAAGAGCAATAATATCGATAACTTTGTGTCCTGTGGAAAATCAAGAACGTACGACTACATGGATGTAGGAGGTAGAGCAACGCCGGGGGACACTTACAGGACGTAGGTGGTAGAACTGCGCCTGGAGCGAGCAGTCGAGCAGTTGCCGA
>CAYMPA010000053.1:0-16665 GCA_964392105.1 uncultured Enterobacteriaceae bacterium | reverse complement strand
GAGGTAGAGCGACGCAGGAAGCCAAAGCCGAAGGATGCCGCGTTCGAGCATACATGGATGTATTCACAGCGTGTCTGCATTCTGTTCATGCTGAGGTGATTAATAAGTTAGAAAGGGAGTTTCATACCTGGTGGTAGACCCATACCTTCGGTAACACTGGACATTCTCTCCTGTGTCATTGTCTCTATCCGTCGATTGGCATCATTTACTGCTGCTGCAACCAGGTCTTCAAGCATCTCTTTGTCGTCTTTCATTAATTCAGGATCAATCTCGACACGTTTTACATCATGACGACCGTTCATTGTGACTTTAACCATACCAGCACCAGATTCACCGATAACTTCTGCCTCGCCGAGCTCTTTTTGTACCTTTTCCATATTGGCCTGCATCTGCTGGGCCTGTTTCATAATATTTCCAATACCGCCTTTCATCGGTTTATTTCCTCTTAAAAATTTAATCTGTTCTATTGCGGTTGAATTGAATCCTGATCAATCGTTGCATTAAACGTATCAATCAATGATTTCACTGTTTTATCATTATTCACTGAATCTTCTGCTGCCTTTTGCCGTTCTCTTTCAAGCCTGGCATTGGTTTCTGATGGTGTTTCATTTTCTGAATCTTCAATAACAATGACTAATTTCACATCTGAACCAAATCGTGTCTTGATAGCTTGTTCAAGACGTTCTTTCTGATTTTGATTTAATAAATGTTCCTGCGATGTTGCTAATGCCAACTCAACTTTGGTTTCTGTATGTGATTTTAATACACAATTCCCTGCCAGCTCCTTTACCAGTCCCACCAATGCCATTTCATCAATGATTTTCTTCCAGTCGTTATCGGTTTTCTTGATTGAAGAATCACTATTCCGAACTTCAGCTACATGCTCTGATGTTGTACTAACAGTGTTATCTTCGATTGAATTTGTTTGTTGTGGTGTCGTTGCATTCGTTACTGGTTTAAGTGTTTGCGTTTTAGTAATGACATCACTGACTTTCATTGGTCTGAACGCCAGCATGCGGATCATAATCATCTCAAACCCTGATTTTGCATCCGGGGCCAGATAAAGATCTTTTCGTCCCATCATACCAATCTGATAATAAAGCTGTGCGTCTTCTTTATTCATCGCATTGGCAAATTTCACCAATACCTCATTAGCATTTAATGGATTATTTGAACACTCTGGCAGCAACTGAATGATTGCGATCTTTTGTAACAGGCTTAATAACTCAGATAACAAGGCATCAAAATCCGGGTTCTGTAATGAAATAGATTCAACTGTATTTAATAGTGATTCCGGATCGGCATCTACCAATGCCTGGATAAGCCCATTTAAATCTGTACTATCTATCGTGCCCATCATGTCTCGTACTTGGGATTCTTCAAGTGCACCACCACCATGCGCAATAGCTTGATCCAATAAACTTAATGCGTCCCGCATACTGCCAGCAGCGCCACGCGCAATTAACTCTGTTGATAACTTATCAAATTCAATCTTTTCTTCACCCAGAATCATTTCTATTTGTCTGGCAATTTGATCATTTGTTAAATGACTTAAATTGAATTGCAGACAACGCGACAAAATTGTCACCGGTAATTTCTTGGGTTCGGTTGTTGCGAGCAGGAATTTGACATGTGGTGGTGGTTCTTCGAGTGTCTTTAATAAGGCATTAAAACTGTGATTGGAAAACATATGAATTTCGTCAATCAGATAAACTTTATATCTGCCACTGGTCGGTGTGTACTGAACGTTGTCCATCAAGTCGCGTGTTTCCTCGACCTTGGCCCGGGACGCGGCATCCACTTCAATTAAATCAACAAATCGTCCTTCATCAATCGCAACACAGGCATTACATGCGCCACAGGGTGTAGAACTGACACCTTTGTCACAATTCAGGCATTTGGCCAGGATTCTTGCCAGGGTAGTTTTACCAACACCGCGTGTTCCGGTAAACAAATAGGCGTGATGTAAACGACCCTGATCAAGTGCATTGGCTAATGCCTTCAGGACGTGCGATTGACCGACCATATCCTGGAATGTTCCGGGTCTCCATTTACGGGCAAGTACCTGATAACTCATCGAAATTAAGTCACTCTTTTTCTATATAATTAATGTTGAAATAATGTCGGGTTCAAAACGATCATCATACATGAGGTTATATTCCCAGCAAGTATCACAAAAAAAGCCTTTCCTTACCTATGTTACATCGACATAAACAGAAAAGCAGACTGTATGCCGCACGACTGCATGGACCTCGGTACCCCCTTGAGGGGTGTGCAGGAGGTAGAGCGACGCAGGAAGCCAAAACCGAGGGAACGGCATTCGAGCGTACAGGGATGTATTTACAGCGTGTCTGCTCCCCTGTTTATGTTGATGTTTTTCGAAATAAAATAACTCATTTAAGAACAGCTATTTAGAAGATTGTACTTATTTTAATGTAAATTGGGCGGCAACCCGCACCGTCCCTACCCCGGCACACACATCCACTGCTGCCGCTGCTCCCTTCCGGGCCTGACGGGGTTCACAATTTCGTGTTGCGAGGGGACCGGCACGGGCCACCATTAAACCTGAAAACCGTAGTTGAACGGCACTGAACAAAAACAATGCAAGACAACGTACACCTTACACTAATTCAGAATTCCACTTATTAAGCCTGTTCGCCTACACATTTGATTGCACGTTTTTCAGGCTCATTTGCCTACAGGGACGTAGGTAAGGAGCGTGAGCAGGACGCAGAAGCTTTGCTTGACAGCAAAAGCCTTACGTAGAATCGCTGGTTTTTGCTCCTCGGCTTTGACTCCTTGTGTCGCTCTCGACTTCTGTTCCAGACTCAGTTCTACCTCCCCCATCCCTGGGGTTGTACCTCGAGAATGTGTTCCAGACATTCTCTACCTCCTCCACACCCCTCAAGGGGGTACCGAGGTCCTTGGAGTCGTCCTGCGTCCATGTAGTCGTGCAAAACCAGCATACCGTACGTCCTGTACATAACTATGTGCGGCTTTTTAAACTGCGCAACTGAACCTAAAAAAACATACACTCAAACGCATTCAACAACGGTTTACAGGTTAACCAAGGACTCGATAGTATCAATTCAGAAGCAATTTGGACACTGTGATTATTCAGAAAATACTTCTAGCTTTGCAGACCTGAAATAATTTTCACAAGTGCATTGGTTAATAATTCCAGATCGTCATTATGAATAATGTAAGGCGGCATTAAGTAGACCAATTTACCGAACGGACGGATCCAGACACCAGCATCGACAAATAGTGGAACGATACTTTTCATATCAACTGGTTCATTTAATTCTACGACACCAATAGCACCCAATACCCTGACATCATTAACATGTTGCATGTCCTGGCAAGGTGCCAACCCCTTTTCAAGCAGTTGCTGAATGCGATTAACATTGTCTTGCCAGTTTGATTCAAGCAATAAACGTATACTGGTTAATGCTGCGGTACAGGCTAATGGATTTGCCATAAAGGTTGGACCGTGCATGAAGACACCGGGTTCACCATTATCTATTGTTGAATGAATATCTTTAGTGGTTAATGTTGCTGCTAACGATAAATAACCGCCTGTGAGCGCCTTACCAATACACATGATATCGGGATCAACATTCGCATGTTCACTGGCAAATAATTTGCCTGTACGGCCAAACCCCGTGGCAATCTCATCGAAGATTAATAGTAGATTATGTTCAACACATAGTTCACTTGCCTGCTTTAAATAGTCTGCTGAATAAAACCACATACCGCCTGCACCCTGGACTATTGGTTCCATAATCAGTGCTGCTATATTTTCACCATGTTCACTTAACGCTTGTTTAAGTGATGCAATATCACTTTCGGAACATTCTTCACCGAAACGACATTGTGGTTGTTCAATAAAAACCTGTTCAGGCAGTACACCTGAAAACAGACTATGCATCCCGGTTACCGGATCACAGACTGACATCGCACCAAAGGTATCACCGTGATATCCGGAACGTAGACAGATAAAACGTTGACGTTTTGGTTCGCCTTTGGCATGCCAGTACTGAATCGCCATCTTCATAGCAACGTCTACCGATACTGAACCAGAATCAGAATAAAACACCGCGTCCAGGGGCCTGGGCGTTATTGAAATTAATTGTTCGGTAAGTTGCATAGCAGGTGTATGAGTCAGACCGCCAAACATGACATGCGCCATATCCTTGAGTTGGTGTTCCAATGCCTGATTCATTTCGGGGTGGTTATATCCATGTATAACACTCCACCAGGACGACATTCCATCAATTAATTTTCGTCCGTTTGATAATTTCAGTCGCACACCTTCTGCAGATACGACATGGTATACTGGCAAGTCTGAAGACAAGGCAGTATATGGATGCCAGATTGAATTTTGGTCAATTTTCCGTAAGTGTTCTAATTTCTGCATGGATAATTATGATAATACGTATTTGCTATTGTGACATTGCATTATCTTTCATAAAATTTTCATATTTATTTTACTCAGTCTTAACTGGTTTCTACGACAATCTTGATTAATTTTATGGAGTTGTATTGTGCTTGTTGATCCCTTTAAATCTAAATTCATTCTATATTCATGCATCAGTGTTTTAGTATCGATGGCTTCGCCTCTCGTTAACGCAACTGATGACTCTCCCAAGGCCATCATAGAAACCAGATTTGGTGATATTGAAATACGTTTATTTCCCGATGTTGCACCCAAACATGTAGAAAATTTTATAACCCTGGCTAAATCAGGGTTTTATGATGGGACTATTTTTCATAGAGTGATTCCAGGGTTCATGATCCAGGGCGGTGATCCAAATACCAGGGGTATGGATAAATCAATATATGGACAAGGTGGGCCTGAACATAGCGTGAAAGCCGAATTTAACAAACGCTCCCATATCAGGGGAATTGTTTCTATGGCACGTTCACGTCATCCAGACAGTGCTGGTTCGCAATTTTTTATTGTTGTTAACGATTCCAAATTTCTGGATCAACAATACACTGTCTTTGGTGAAGTCATTAACGGCATGGAAGTCGCTGACAAGATCGTTTCCCAGAAACGTGATGCACGTGATAACCCACTTGAACGTATTGAAATGAAGATACGTGTTTTGGATAACGCAGAAGAATAGGTTACTAACGCTAATAAAGTAAGTCTCTTTATTATTTACGTTTCAATTACGAGTTGACGTTAATATTATCAACTCGTATATTCATAAGAACACAGGTGCAATTCAGGCCTGCATCTAACTGGTGTGCAACCCTATTCCAATTTCATGGCCGTTATTACTTTCACCGGTAATAATGGCATCATGTTGATTGCTATACACAAATCCAGGTAAAGAAATACTAAAATTCAATTTTGACCATAAAACTTAATTAATTCGACTTGATTTAGATCAATTTAAGTAACACTCACGCCCACTAATATTAAATCCTGAAAAATATTTAATGAATTTCCCAAAATTATAAGGAGGGAGATATTATGTTGTCCGGTTCCAATACCCATAGATTGCTGTTTGCTTTGCTCGTACTTCCGCTGTGTTCTCTTACGGTAAATGCTGAAGAGAAACATGCAGGAAAGAAAGACGTAGAGACTGCCTATCAAGGCGCTCCATCGCCCATTGAATCGGCCAAGCAAGTTATTACCCCTGGGGCTCCAAGTATTTCGTCAGAGGAATTTGAACATGCAAAAAATATCTTCTTTGAACGTTGTGCGGGGTGCCATGGCGTACTACGCAAAGGCGCGACAGGTAAGCCTCTTACCCCAGATATTACACAGGCAAAAGGGACTGAATATCTGAAAGTCTTTATTACTTTTGGTTCTCCTGCCGGCATGCCGAATTGGGGTACTTCAGGTGAACTGTCTGCAGAAGAAGTCGATTTAATGGCACGCTATATCCAGCATGAACCACCAGTGCCGCCTGAATGGGGTATGGAGGCAATGAAGGCAAGCTGGAATGTCCTGATCCCACCAGAAGATCGCCCTACAAAACAGATGAACAAACTGGATCTGAAAAATCTTTTTTCAGTAACACTGAGAGATGCTGGTAAAATTGCTCTCATTGATGGTGGTAGCAAGGAGATCATTAGTACTATCAAGACTGGATATGCTGTGCATATCTCTCGCCTGTCTTCATCGGGTCGTTATTTATTCGTAATTGGACGTGATGCCAGGGTCAATCTGATAGATCTTTGGATGGAAAAACCGGAAACTGTCGCCGAGATCAAAGTAGGGCTTGAAGCACGTTCAGTCGAAACATCAAAATACAAAGGTTTTGAAGATAAATACGCGATTGCAGGGACCTATTGGCCACCTCAATTTGTGGTGATGGATGGCGATACCTTAGAGCCATTAAAAATCACATCTACTCGCGGAATGACGGTAGATTCACAAGAGTATCACCCCGAGCCCAGGGTTGCTGCTATCGTTGCTTCGCATGAACATCCTGAATTTATCGTCAACGTGAAAGAAACCGGTAACGTCTTGTTGGTTAATTACGAAGACCTTGATAATCTGAGAATAACTTCAATCGCTGCTGCCCGCTTTCTTCATGATGGTGGCTGGGATTCTACTGAGCGATATTTTTTGAGTGCTGCGAACAAGTCCAACAAGATCGCCGTGATCGATTCCAGGGAACAGAAGCTAACTGCAATGGTTGAAGTCGGCAAGATTCCTCATCCTGGTCGTGGCGCAAATTTCGTAGATAATGAGTATGGCCCCGTTTGGGCAACGAGCCATCTTGGTGATGCCAGTATCTCAATTATTGGCACCGATCCGGTTAAATATAAGGAAAATGCCTGGAAAGTTGTGCGCACACTTCAAGGCCAGGGCGGCGGTTCTCTCTTTATCAAGACCCATCCAAAGTCCACTAACCTTTGGGTTGATACCGCGCTAAATCCAGATGTAAAGATTAGTCAAAGTATTGCTGTCTATGACATCAATAATCTGGACAAAGGCTTTGAAGTATTACCGATAGGTGAAATGGCCGATGTAGGTGAAGGCCCTAAACGCGTCGTTCAACCGGAATATAATGCGGCCGGTGATGAAGTTTGGTTCTCTGTCTGGAGCGGCAAGGAACAAAAATCGGCCATTGTTGTTATTGATGATAAAACCCGTAAGCTTAAAAAGGTCATTAAAGATGACCGTTTGATAACGCCGACCGGGAAATTTAACGTCTATAACACACAGCATGATGTTTACTAGTTTTAAAGGTTAATGTCCGGGCAAAACCTGTTTTCGATCAAAATGATTCGTAAACAGGTTTTGCCATTAACCGGCATTATGATTCTGCTTATATCTATGACAGCGCAGGCAGAATTAAATGTGGAACAACAAAGCAGGATCAAACACTTGGTTCAGCATGATTGTGGTTCCTGTCATGGAATGACGCTAAAAGGAGGTCTGGGTCCTGCCCTGACCGCCGAGAATCTCCAGAATAAATCACACGAGTTATTATTTACCATCATCATGAATGGTGTTGAAGGCACGCCTATGCCTCCCTGGAAGGAAATCCTTGATGAACAGGAAGTAACCTGGATTGTTGATCAACTCAAAGCGGGTTTACCTGGTGACTATTAATATTACAAGAATATTTAAAACAGTTTTTTTCTTGACTGTACTCATATCTCTCAATGTTAATGCAGAATTAAAAGGCACGGGTGATCTGGGTATTGTTATTGAACGTGCCATAGGACAAGTCAAACTGATCAATACCAGCAAGCGTATCGATATCAGTAGTATTGAGGGTTTGGGTGACCTTTCACATGCATCGACCGTCTTTTCACGTGATGCACGGTATGCGTTCGTATTTGGCCGGGATGGTGGTTTAACAAAAATTGATCTGCTGACCAGTAAGATAAGTAAGCGCATCATACAGGCAGGCAACAGCATTGGTGGTGCAATTTCACAAGATGGAAAACTGGTCGCTGTATCTAATTATGAACCGGGTGGTGTTCGGATATTCGATTCAGAAACACTTTCATTAATAGCTGACATCCCTGCTGAATACAATGATTCCAAATATTCAAAAGTGGTTGGTCTGGTTGATGCACCGGGACAGCAATTTGTATTCAGTCTTTATGATGCGGGTGAAATCTGGCTTGTCGATATTAATAATCCAGATAAACCAATCATCAGAAAATTCAAGGATGTTGGCTTACAACCCTATGACGCACTCATTACCCCAGATGGCCGTTATTACATTGCCGGTTTATATGGCGAGAATGGTCTTGCTATTCTTGACTTATGGAATGTCGATAAAGGAATCAAAAAGGTACTGAATGATTACGGCCGCGGTGAAGAAAAATTACCCGTATACAAAATGCCTCACCTTGAAGGATGGGCCCTGGCAGGTAACTATCTTTTTGTGCCTGCTATAGGTCAACATGCTGTTATCGTTATTGATTCGGATAACTGGCAGGAAGTAACGCGCATTAAAACCTATGGCCAACCAGTGTTTGCCATCGCCAGACCGGATGGACGTCAGGTATGGGTTAATTTTGCATTTCCGAAAAATGATCGCCTTCAAATTATTGATGTTGCCGAAATGGCAATCATAAAAGAACTCGTACCAGGTAAAGCCGTTTTACATATGGAATTTACGCCACGTGGCGAAGAAGTATGGGTGTCTGTAAGGGATGAAGATCGTGTCAATATTTACGATACGGATACTTTCAAAATTGTCGCGCAAATTTCTGCGGATAAACCCAGTGGCATCTTCTTTACACATAGAGCACACAAGATAGGACTGTAAGAGGGATTATTAATATGTCACAACAAGATACTGACTATACGACATTAAATTATGATTCCTGTACTCATCTGGAACAATGCATATTGAATAATTTTCAACATGGTTTTCCACTGACTTCTCAACCATTTAACGATATTGCCAAGCGTTTAAATGTTGAACCCGGGTTAGTAATAGAAACCTTTGAAAAATTACAATCTTGTGGTGCTATCAGCCGTGTGGGGCCTGTCATTAAACCGAACTCTATTGGCAATAGTATCCTGGCTGCATTGAAAGTGCCGGACGATCAACTCATTGAAACAGCAAATATGATCAATGCTTACCCGGAGGTTAATCATAATTATGAACGCGAACACCACTATAATCTCTGGTTCGTCATTATGGCAGAAGATAAAAACAGACTCGATTTTATTTTAGATGACATTGAACAAAAAAGTGGATATCCCCTGTTACGGCTGCCATTACTTGATTCCTATTACATCGATTTGGGATTTGACCTTAAATGCAACTAGCCATGGACAATAACATCACGGAAAAAATATCTGTTCTTGACGATGCAGACCGACAACTGATCGTCACAATACAAGATGGCTTAACAATATCAGAACGACCCTATGTGAAAATTGCAGAACAGCTTGGACTTTCCGAAGAAGAAATTATCAACAGGATTTCAAATTTATTAGATAAAGGGTTGATTAAACGTTTTGGTGTTGTAGTACGACATCACGAATTAGGTTATCAGGAAAATGCCATGATCGTCTGGAATATTCCTGATGAACAGGTGCATGAGGTTGCGCACCAAATCAGGTCTTACCCATTCATCACACTCTGTTATCGGCGTGCCAGACACTTACCGGAGTGGCCTTACAACCTGTATTGTATGATCCATGCCAAATCGCGCATCAATGTCATGCAACATCTGGAGGAAATTCTTACTGAACACAATTGGCAAAATTACCCACGTGAAGTTTTGTTCAGTAAGCGACGGTTTAAACAGCGTGCCGCAAACTATATATCTCATGCAGAATGTAAATAAATGAACGAAGTGGATCGAAATATCATAAACCATATGCAGGAAAACTTTCCTGTGTGTGAGCGACCTTTTGCCATACTGGCTGAACAGTTGAACCTGAAAGAAAACGAATTGTTGCAGCGTGTCCAGTCATTACTTGATGACGGCACCTTAAGCCGGTTTGGCCCAATGTTTAACATTGAAATGCTGGGCGGTGTTTATTGCCTGGTTGCTATGAGTATCCCGGCGCATGATCTTGAACAGGTTATTAAAACGGTTAATAGTTATCATGAAGTTGCACATAATTATGAACGTGCACATGAATTCAATGTCTGGTTTGTTCTGGCAGCAGAAACCGACTCACAATTAACAAACATACTTGAAGATATTGAAAAGCAAACAGGCTATCCGACTTTTGATATGCCTAAACTTGATGAATTTTATGTTGGATTGAAATTTGATGCCTGACACAAGCACATCTGAACCGGATCAAATTGATCGAATGATCATAGAGGCAACTCAGGCCGGGTTACCTGTAACACTTAAACCCTATCATGCAATTGCAAACCAACTCGATCTTGATCCAGAACTGGTTATGCAAAGAATTCGAAAATTATATGAACTAGACATTATTAGACGAATAGGCGTTGTGCCTAACCATTATCGACTGGGTTATCGCGCCAATGGAATGACTGTCTGGGATGTGCCAGATGAAAAAATTAATGAATTCGGTAACAAGATAGGTTCATTGGATTTTGTTAGTCATTGCTACCATCGCCCTCGTCACCTGCCAGATTGGCCATACAATCTCTTTGCAATGGTTCATGCACATGATCGAGAAACAACGGATAAATACATTAATGAAATAGCAGATATTCTGGGTGATGCAAACCGGCGACACACCGTTTTATACAGCACACGCATATTGAAAAAAACGGGAATGCGAATCGGTAACTCTCAGCAAGGGTGAAACCTGGAAACCGCAGTTGACCGGCGCTAAATCAGAATGATGCAGAGTAAATCAAACATTTATAAAATATTAGGTATTTACACTCCTCAAGGGGGTACTGAAAATAGTCCATTGGGTAAGTCTGCCTACGTATTTGATTGCACGTTTTTTAGGCTCATTTGCTTGACAGTAAAAACCTTGCGTAGAATAGCTATGCGCGGCTTTTTAGTCGACGCAAGGCTTCCGCGTCCCTGCTCACGCTCCTTACCTGAATCCCTGCAGGCAACTGGGCCTAAAAAACGCACACTCAAACACGTCCAACTGAGGTTTCCAGGTTAACAATGTTTCGTATCAGACAATATATGAATGAAATCATTGCCCCTACCCCTCTTGGTCCTGCCAGGAAGCCACCCGGTCCTGTTGTTATATGGAATCTCATCCGTCGCTGCAATCTTACCTGTAAGCATTGCTACTCTATTTCTGCTGATTATAATTTTCCTAATGAACTTTCAAGCACCGAAGTGTATGAAGTGATAGATGATCTTAAATCTTTCGGTGTGCCGGTATTGATCCTTTCCGGAGGAGAGCCCCTGCTACATCCGGATATCTATGATATCTCAACTTATGCCAAACAGAAGGGATTCTATGTGGGATTATCAACGAATGGCACGCTGATTAATGAAGATAACATCAGCAAAATTAAAGAAATGGATTATGATTATGTCGGTATTAGTCTTGATGGTCTGAAAGATACTCATGACAAGTTTCGCCGTAAAGAAGGTGCATTTGACGCCTCATTACATGCTGCCCGTCTGTGCCGTGATGCAGATTTAAAGATTGGTCTCAGGTTTACACTGACACAGGATAATGCAAAGGATTTACCAGCATTACTAGAACTGATGCATGATGAAAAAATTGATAAGTTTTATCTTTCCCATCTTAACTATGCAGGCAGAGGAAACAGAAACAGAAAGGACGATGCCACTTTTCAGATGACTCGAAATGCACTCGAGTTACTCTTCGAAACCTGCTGGCGGGATATTCAGGAAGGGACCAACACTGAATATGTAACCGGCAATAATGATGCAGATGGTGTATATCTACTTCACTGGGTTGAAAAAAATCATCCTGAAATGGCAGACCATGTAAAAGCCAAATTACAACAATGGGGTGGCAACAGTTCTGGTGTAAATGTCGCTAATATCGATAATCTTGGGGACGTACATCCTGATACCTACTGGTGGCATTACAGCCTTGGCAATGTTAAGCAACGGCCCTTTTCCGAGATCTGGACGGACACCAGCGACCCCATCATGAAGGAATTAAAAAGGAATCCGCGCAATATCTCAGGGCGCTGTCATCACTGTGATTTCTTCGATATATGTGGCGGTAATACCCGTATACGGGCAATGCAATTAACTGATGATCCCTGGTCAGAGGACCCGGGCTGTTATCTTACCGATGATGAGATTGGTTTACCTGTAAATAATAAAAACAAGTTTACAAACGATGTCACTGTCATTTAACCAGGTAATTTTTTTCTCTGGTTTATTCATTACTGTTTCTGGCGGAATGAATCCTGTTTATGCAGAAACGGATCCATTGCCACTTTATCAAACTAATTGTGCCGAATGTCATGGTCAGGATCGTCTTGGCGGGAATGGGCCGGCATTACTTCCCGGGAATCTTAAACGTGTGAGACCTAAACAGGCCACGACATCAATACGTGAAGGATTAGCTGCAACCCAGATGCCCGCATTTGGGAACAAGTTAAACGATGAGGAAATATCAGCGCTTGTAGAATATATCTATACCCCGTTAGCCAGTATTCCACCGTGGGGAGTGGATGAAATAACGCAATCTCGCGTTATTTATTTCAAGAATGATCAATTAAGTAATAAACCGGTTTTCAGTGCCGACCCACTCAATTTATTTCTGGTTGTAGAGACAGGCGATCATCATGCAACGGTACTGGACGGTGATCTTCTTGAACCGATTCATCGTTTTAAAACACGTCATGCATTACATGGTGGCCCCAAATATTCACCCGATGGTAGATTTGTCTACCTGGCCTCCCGTGATGGCTGGATATCCAAATTTGACATGTATAACCTGAAAACAGTGGCAGAAATACGAGCAGGTATAAACACACGCAATATTGCAACTTCCAGTGATGGTCGTTATGTCATAGCCGCGAATTATTTACCACACACCCTGGTTATCCTCAATGCCAGTGATCTTTCGCTGATAAAAATAATACCGGTAAAAGATTATGCTGGAAATACTTCACGTGTCAGTGCTGTCTATACTGCACCTCCGCGCGAAAGCTTTATCGCAGCATTAAAAGACATCCCTGAACTATGGGAAATCTCTTATTCTGATAATCCGCCTTATTATGGTTGGGTTCATGATTACCGTGTGGAGGGTCCACCAGATCAAGAGCCATTTTCGGTACGTCGTATCCAGTTGGATGATTATGTGGATGATTTCTTTTTTGATCAGAAGTATGAATATTTAATCGGGGCCGCACGAAATTCAAAGAAAGGTCAGGTTGTTAATCTTGTTATCGGTAAAAAGATCGCAGAGATAGACCTCCCGGGGCTACCCCATCTGGGCTCAGGTATCACATGGGAATATCAAGGTAAACCTGTACTTGCCACACCGAACATAAAAGAGGGTGTGGTCAGTGTGATCGATATGAATGATTGGAAGACCATCAAGCGCATAGAAACCCTGGGACCGGGTTTCTTCATGCGTAGTCATGAAAATACACCCTATGCCTGGATTGATGTATTCTTTGGACCACATAAAGATGTGGTTCACGTTATAGATAAATCAAGTCTGGAAATAATTAAAACACTCAAACCTTCACCGGGTAAAACGGCTGCTCATGTAGAGTTCACAAAAGATGGACGTTATGCATTGCTGAGTATTTGGGAAAATGATGGTGCCATTGTGGTTTACGATGCCCAATCACTCGAAGAGATTAAACGAATTAAAATGAATAAACCCTCCGGTAAGTATAACGTTTATAACAAAATCACGCGATCCAGCGGCACCAGTCATTAAGTATTGATAGATAGTTACTGTTTGCTATCGACCCGAAACAACTGTTAAGCAGCAAAGATAATTCAGTAACATTTTATGACATATACTAACTTAATCTATGGACTCGTTACTGCTTGAAGGCCTCTCATTTTTTATCTCCTTGTTGCTTTGGTTATTCGCATTTCCATTGTTATGAGTCTATGCTTCTCGCAACATGAGGCCCATGTCATTCGCTAGATTGATAAGACGAATATGAAACGAGCTGGTTTAAAAAACGATCATGAAAGTCCTGTGCAAAAAAAATACTCACAATTGGCACAAGATTATGATGATAAGTGGAATTTTTATATTAAGGCAACGCTTCAGGAAACATTGAAAAGAATCGAGGTCAAGTCGGGACAGAAGTTGCTTGATGTTGGATGTGGAACAGGAATCTTACTCGAAACTTTAGAAAATAATCATACCGACATTATTTTGGCAGGAGTTGACCCTACTCAGGAAATGCTCGATATCGCTGAAAAACGATTGTCGAAAAAGGTTCGTTTAGAGCAAAGCTATGCAGAAAAGCTTCCATTTGAAACCGAAACGGTTGATATCATAATTTCATGCAACATGTTCCACTATGTTCGGGAACCAAACATTGCACTCAAAGAGGCAATGCGTATTCTGAAACCAACAGGAAGACTTGTAATTACTGATTGGTGTGATGATTATATTGCCTGTCGAATATATACTTTTTTTCTTCGGAAATTTAATGATGCACATTTCAAAGCATATACAAAAAGAGAATTTTATAACCTTTTATCCTCGTCAGAATTTGATGATATAAAAGTTGATAGTTACAAGATTAATTGGTTTTGGGGAATGATGACAGCAACAGCTTGTAAGAAATCAATCTGACAAAACACTGTATCTGATCGACCGCTTACAGTGGCAGTATTAAAGTGATGCTCGGAAGTCCAGCGGAAGCGGACGGATAGCTAAATCTATTGGGCCGGTACTGAGTGTCAATACCTGACTTTCACTCTTCACCTTAAATTATTTAAGTTATGATTTCATAATGCATGATCAGTACTGTTTGATCATCTATACTAGCTCGGTCGTATCTATGTTGATTAACCGCTACCTTTATCATGTTGAGAGTTTCTTCAACACCGTTTACTGATTTGCTGACTGCCTGTTCTATCCCTTCAATCCCAAACTGTTCACCATCAGGATTGAATGCTTCGATAAGACCATCGGTATATAGAATTAATGAGTCACCTTGATGCATTGATATCTCTGAAATAAACACTGGAATATCCGGCAGTACCCCAAGTGGTGGGCCACCATTTAATACCAGTCTCTCAATAGTCCCGTCATTTCGTTGTATCAAGGGGTGGCAATGGCCTGCGTTAGCTAATTGTACTTTTCCGGATTTTGTGTCAAAGGCAATGAATATTGCAGTGACAAAAGTACCGTCTTTCAAGTTACTATTTAATAGACGATTCAAATCTGACACAATCGATTCAACGGGGCGATTGATTAAGCGAAATGCACTCAAGGCAGTACGCAGCATGGCCATGACCACTGCAGCGGAAGGTCCGTGACCTGATACGTCAGCAATCATCATACCAATACGTCCATCATCCAGTTCCCGGAAACCATAATAATCACCACCAGCTGATTCGGAAGGTTCATAACTGACGGCGAATTTTACACCGGGAATTTCCGGTAAGTGGTCCGGAAGTAAGGATTGTTGTAGCGCCGCTATATCATCGATGTGACGTTGCAAGTAAATCTTTTCGGACGCCCGGCAAACGAGCGTGATCATATTTTCACGCAAAAAAAGACAGACTGTGACCATGGACAATACAAGTAATATGCAAAACACTAATGTCTGCCCTGAGGCTTCATAGGCATACGCCAGAAATACTATCGCGATTACTCCAACCAGCCCTGTTAGAACGATTTGCCAAATTTGCAGTGTCAGGGTGGTAATTGCGACCAGCAGCGCCATTACTGCCGAGAGGATATAGATACCCGCTACACCAAGATCACTTGCTGATGATGAGAACGCCGGTAAATTCATCAGCACCACCATTGGCACATCTAAAAATGGTATAGCTAATCCTGAATACCAGGCTATAGGTTTGGAACAGCGAGCTGAGTACCAAAGTAACAGGGCGCAGATAAAGTAAATGGTAAAGATGGACATTCCTGTGTGCCATGAATGTGTCCGTACAATCAAATGGAAAAACATAACATTAGCGAGAAACAGGCCAACCAGAATGACACGCATCAGTGTGATACGGACAGCGTATCTCTGACGTTCCGCCAGCAGGGTATCGTTGAAGATTACATTTATAGGGCTATTCATATAATGTAAGTTCAATAGTGATCGGAGACAAGAGCAAATAATTCTCAAGCATAATGGATGGGGTATTCTTCAATCCAAATCGTATCCTTCTGGTATTTATATAAATCATTCATTTTCGAAATCATCCATTATTAAATGCACAACGACATGGGTGAGAGGCGGCGGGAAACGAGCAGCAGTTTACTACATCTCACTCCACCCAATGGTTAGGTAGCATAATACAGCACTGCGACAAAGTGACATGCGGTGCCCATAACAACGAACAGGTGCCAGATGAAATGGAAGTAGGGTACCCGCTCAACGACAAAGAACCCGACACCAACCGTATAGGAAATACCGCCGCACAGTAGCCAGAATAGACCCCATATGGGCATATTATTCCATAAGGGCACTATCGCAATAAGTGCGAGCCAGCCCATGGCTAGATATAGACATGTGGATAGCAGTTGAAACCGGTCTCCGGACGTAGCTTTTAGTATGACGCCGAAGACTGCAAAACCCCACACGAGTCCGAAAAGTGTCCAGCCCCATGCACCGTGAAGCA
>CAYMPA010000052.1:0-16760 GCA_964392105.1 uncultured Enterobacteriaceae bacterium | reverse complement strand
CCCTCAAGGGGGTACCGAGATCCTTACTCTCATAAAAAAATTCTATTTTCGGAGCCACTCTTAATGTTGCACTGCAAAATTTATTGTAGGGTTATTTTAACCTAAAAACACGCTAGCCCGCATGTTGTACGAGTTGGCGAGATGATCATACCCCAAGAGCACTTCCTTCGGGCGCGCGATTGGTGCGTTATGCGTGTACTCGCAACCGCAATCATAGCCATCGCTCTGGTGGAGGGAGCAAGTGCGCGCATAACGTACCAAAACCAGTGAGGGCTCGTCAAGCTACCAGGTTTGGTACAAACTGTACTTTATCAGTCAATTTTGAAATCATTATCGGACAACAATATGGCTTGATGATTGGCGTACTTGTGCAACATGTGGGCTAATATCTTTTTTCAGGAAATGGATTTCTAGGTGTTAATTATCTGGTTATGGACAGGAATGAAAACCCTTTTTTGGCCACTATCAGGCTACCTGTAAAAATATCCCCAATAATACTTTTTACCGGGATAGCTATGCATTTTATCTCTGTCTTTTTACCGTGGTTCACGGGTCTTGAATTCAATATCAAAGCCATACTGACATGTATACCGATAGCAAGTATTAGTTATTACCTATACAAATATAATTTTTATCAGTCTAATGAACGCGCAGTGGAATTGATCTTGAATTCTGAAGATAATTGGCAAGTTAAAATGGATAACGGAGTAGTGCACCAGGCTAGTCCGGCAAATTCGTTATTTGTACATCCCTGGCTTACTATTATTTCATTGAGATATGCTAATCAGAGGGAACATTTTATTTTAACGCCTGAATTTACCGACGCAGATCAGTTTAGACGCTTACGCGTCAGACTTCGTTTTTTAAATCAATGACGATAACTAATCTATTGAAGCTCTGGTTAAGTTTATTCATGACTTCGCAGAAGACGCAATCACTTCAGTTGTCATTCCCGTGGAAACGGGAATCTAGAATAAAGATAAATGTAACTGGATTCCCGGTCAGGCCGGGAATGACAGGGTGCTATGTGTCCACCAGGCAATCCAGAGTTTCCTGAGTGGTGTTAAGCTTGTACTTGTGTTCAATAAGTTGCATCCGTCACTGAGAATTTCATCGCAGGTTTTAACCACAAGTCGATTCAGAATTAAACCGTGTTGAAAATTATGCCTGTCTCTGGTGGCTAGTTTTTTATAAATTTCATCAAGTCTTATCTTTAAATCTAATAGTAATGGCGAAAAGACTTCTTCTTGATTTAATTTGTTATTCACTGGGTCGATACGAAAGTTTAACAAATCAGTTTTATTGATAAATATTTCAGGAACAATGCATCGTGTTTCATTAATATAAGTATTGGGTTGTTGTAAACAGCTTATATAATGAGTGATAGATCCCGTGTCACGCATGAAGAGTAGTGATTCAGTATTTGTCAGATTTAATTGGCGTCCACATTGATGCCATATCTCACCAGTTGTAGATTCGTATAAAGATAAAATTGCATCTAATGATTCAGGTTGTTCAATGAATAAAAATTTATCAAAGCATTCGATAATACAATCGAATATCGATTTTGAATTTTGATCAAGTGTGATGCATTCTTGTATCTTTCGTGTAACAGGATGTCTGGCTTGTTTATTGAATAGTCTTTCAATTTCTTCTTGCCACCAATTAAGTTTTATTCGTGCAATGCCCGGGTCAGAACACTCATAGATGATGTCAGTTAATTCATTCAGGAATGCATGTAGAGTAATGATTACAGTTTTGTTTTGACCCTTATCATAAATAGTTGCGTAATAAAGATTTGAGCCATTGGGGATAGCCTTGTTTATACAGTAATCAATAGCAGTTTTATCGTTAGTTTCAGAGTTCACTAAGTTTATTGTTTATCTCATGTGGACTGGATACCATTCCATCTGCACACCAGCTAGCAGGATCTTCATCTTTATCAATATAACCATAGAGAGCTATAAGCGTTTTTGTCCCGGCGCGGCGGCCTGCTTCTATATCACGCTGGGCATCACCGATGTAGATAGTCGAAGCAGGTTTTGATTGAATTAGTTTACATGCATGTAATATGGGGGCAGGGTGTGGCTTCCGATATTCAATTGTATCTCCACTTACAACGCAAGCAGCCCGTTTATCAAGTGACAGTGCTTCTAGGAGTGGGTCTGTCAACCAGGATGATTTATTTGTAACTATTCCCCAGGTTTTATTATCCTTCTCAAGCGAAAGTAATACTTCTTCCATGCCGTCAAAAAGTTGTGTTTCCTGTGCAATATTTTCAAGGTAATGATTAAGGAATTGATTACGTATATCATCAAAGCCGGGGTCACCTTCTTCCAGGTCAAATGCGAGTTTAATCATGGCATTACCACCTAGTGAAACACTTGGACGAATAATCTCTAAAGGTAGTTCCGGCAAATTATGCGTCAGGCGAATTGCATTAAGTGCGTTGGCAAGGTCAAGAGCTGTGTCTGCCAACGTGCCATCAAGGTCAAAAAGAACATTATCTATCATGAATTATTTAAGGGTTACTGTATCAAGAAGATAATTAACATCGGTTTGCTTATTCAATGAGCAATGGGCTAATAGTGGATTGTATTGCATCCCCGCTAAATCGTTCATTTCAAGACCATATTCATTACACCAATTAACCAATTCAGAAGGACGAATAAACTTTTCGTACCGGTGTGTTCCCCTGGGTAAAAGCTTAAGAAGATATTCACCTGTTAATACAGCAAGGAAATAGGCCTTAATATTTCGATTTATTGTTGAAAAAATAATATGTCCTCCAGGTTTAATCATTTTTGAACAGGCTTGAATAATTGATACAGGATCAGGAACATGTTCAAGAAGTTCCATACAAGTTATCAAGTCAAAAGTTTCGATATGGTTTTCAGTAAATGTTTCAGCATTACTCACAACATAATTAATATTAAGTTTATTTTCAGATGCATGTTGAGATGCAATGCTGATATTTTCTTTACTCGCATCTATCCCGGATACAATTGCACCTTGCAATGCCATGGCCTCTGCAAGGATGCCACCGCCACAGCCTATATCCAGTACCTGTGAATCCCGTATTGATACATTTTTAGTTATAAAGCTTAACCGGGAAGGGTTTATATCATGCAGTGCTTTAAACTCACCATCGGGGTCCCACCAATGATCAGCCCTGGATGAAAATTTCTCCAGTTCGTCAATGTCGATATTTTCAATTTTTTCCATCGCTTACCGTTGATATAATTAGAGTTGTTAAACAAGTTTAACTTTTTATTACAAGATATTGAATAAAAATGTTTTATTTACATAATAGTAAAAAAATATTTAATTACTCATATGACATCTTTTTATTGATGATAGATTTTCATATATCCATATAGTAGTCTGATATCTAGAAGAATTTACACATCAAAAATAACTAAATAGATGCCACACGATAGGGAATAACAATGAATAAGAATTTCGTGTCTACATTAAAAGTATTTTCAATCAGTCTTGGCATGCTTTTCTTGTCTGCTTGTGCGACGACTAATGCATTGGATGATCGTGATCCATGGGAAGGATTTAACCGGGGTGTTTATTCATTTAACCAAACCATGGATGATATTATCTTTAACCCTATTGGTAAGGTTTATAATGCAATTACACCTGACATTGTTGATACGGGCGTAAGTAATATTTTTGATAATCTGGGCCAAATTTCTGTTATTGCAAACGATATACTTCAATTTAAATTTGACCAGGCTGTGAATGATACAGTCCGTCTGTTCCTCAATTCGACCATTGGGTTACTGGGATTTTTTGATGTTTCATCGTCAGCGGGTCTGAACTCAAGTGATGAAGATTTTGGTCTAACTCTGGCTCATTGGGGAGTCGGGCCAGGTCCTTATCTAGTAATTCCGTTTTTTGGTTCTGCTACGGTTCGAGATGCAACCGGACTTGTGGTTGATGCTGGTGTATTGAACCCGGTATTTTATGTTGATGACGATTTGACTAAGGCAAGCTTGCTGACTCTAAATTATGTGGACTTTAAATCTGATTTACTAAGTACAGTTGACTTGCTTAAAGAAGCAGCACTTGATGAATACGAATTTACCAAGAATGCCTATTTTGAAAAGAGAGCAAGCCAGATTTACGACGGTGAATTTGCCGATATTCCAGAAGAGTGATTTAGGGATTAGGATGCAGGGAATAGGGTTTTGGGAATAATTAATTATCTGCTTTATAGAAACGATTGCCTCTTCAAACCTGTCCCCTGGTCTCTACCACCTAATCCCCATCAAGAATAAGGCGTGAATCATCAATTCCAATAGCTTCAGCAAATTCGATCAATTTTTGCTGTTTCATGATGGCCTTTTCACTGTCGATACTGGCAAGCGCTTTTCCTTCCAGAAATTGTTTATAGATTGAATCATTCATACGCTGCATTCTTTTTGTCTGTTTTGCAGAGTTTCTTTCTTCCTGTGTCAAAGCCGACCAGGATTCTATAAATTTATCCAGACTATCTTCATTCCAGTTCTTTTGGGTCAGGAAATCTGCTATCAAAGATTCTCCCGCCATACTTGTGACAGTTCTATTATCATTATCGTTCACTATATTTGAGCTCTTTGAAACATGAGATGTTTCAATAGATGCCGTTCCAGGGGGTTTTGGGTAAAAGAGAAAAACAGCAATAATCAGTGATAAAACAATGACAGAACCCACTGATATAAAAATCATAGGTGATTTATTACTATCTTGTGTATCTGCGCTTTGATTTACAGGTGCACTTTGTGGTGTTGGTTTAGGCTTTACTTTCGCTCTATTTCTTTCAATAGACTTGGCAGTAACATCCTCTTCTTTATCTGATGTAGATGGCATAAGTGGAGGGTCATAATCGATAGCTTTAACAGTGATTTCACCCGCAATGATACCTTTGATAAGTTCGGTACGTGATTTTCGGTATTTATCTTTATCGATTACACCTTTAGCATAATCCTTTGCCAGCCCACGTAATGTTAGGTTGCTCATTTAAGACCTTATTAGTTATTTATTATCCGACATCTTCACGAAGCAGTCGAAATCCTGTTGCTTCATCTGCACTACCATCGTGACTGCGTTCCAGAGAAATATCACATTTTGAATGAGCATCAGTAAATGCCCCACCGCGTGCGGTTGTGGTGTCTCCATCAGTCACCCATTCCTGCACATTACCAACATAATTTTTCAATCCCCATCCGTTAGATTTACCCGATTTCACACTGACAATCCCGGTACCTTTGATCAGTTTTTCGCCGACCGATACACGGCAATTAAAATCTTTTTTGGGTTGTTTCCCTCCCGCATTGGCAGCATATTCCCATTCAGATTTGGTTGGAATACGATAGGTTTTACCTGTACGTTCAGATAACCATGTAGCGTAGTCCTGTGCCTGTTTTAGTGTTATACCTGTGATGGGTTCATTCTTTCTTGTTTTATCCTTGATTGCCTGGCAGGTGCCACTGAGAATACAGTATTTACTCCAGTCACCGATTGATACTTCGTATTTGGCAATAGCAAAAGGTTTTTCAAATCCTTCTCCATTTGGTACGACGACCATCAACGGACCACGAGCCGATGTATGGATCATGTCAAAACAAATTGCTTTTGCGCGTTTACCATAACCTGCAAGCCTGCTGGTACATTCTGCATCACTTTTGATTGGTTTCCAGGCTGCAGCTGCTGCTGCGGCTGCACCACCTTCTGCTGCGGCTGCAGTAATTTCTTCAATTGATTTTTCAGCTGCTCTGATCTTGGGTTTAGGCTTTGGTTTGAACTTGGCGATTAAATCATCTAGCTCAGTTTCAGCATTACTGTAATCTGGACTATCAGTCCAAAGACCTTGTGCACGTGCTAACAGGTTTTTTGTCGCCTTTAGTTTTTTATAATCCTCACCGGCTGCTTCTTTATCCTGAAGGTAAATTTCATAAACACTGTTAGCTTCCTTCATTTTTGTTTCCAGCGTTTGTGAGAAGGTAATAAAGTCGGGATGAGCTGTGAACTCTGCAGCAGCAGCCTGTTGTAGTTGGGTTGCCTGAGTAAATTTACCAGCTGCAACAGCTGCGTTAGCCGCTGCAAGTCCATCCCAGGGTTTAAGTTGAAATTTATTTTTTAGGTCTGCCAAAACGGCGTTTGCTGGAAATAATTCCGCAGCACTTTTCGCAAGACCGGCAGCTGCATTTTCATCCGTTGGTTGAAGTGCATTAATTCGATCTGCTAATGTCTTTGCTGAAGCTTTGCTAAACTCGGCATATCGAGCCGGGTTTGCATTTTCAATTTGGCTTATTTTCAATCTTACATCGACCGGGAATGAAACCGCAGTTTTAAACAGCTCACTTAATTCGATTATGTTTGCTTCAGATAAATATTCATTTTTTAATGAAGCCAATAAAGCATTATTCGCATCTATTTCGAGACCTTTGGCAACAAATGAGTAGGCTGTTGCATAATCTTTTGTCTCTGCCTTACTCTGTGCCAGTCTGCCGTAACTGTCTGCCAGCAACTGTGGTGCTTCAAAGGCAATATAATTATCTGTTTCAGGAAGGTCTGTCTTTAATTGTTCGAACAATTTTTCTGCTTCAGCTACATTATTAGCTTCGGTTAATATCTTGAAGTCGCCCTTATTCGATTCAACGCGGGCTTTACGTTCAGAATCTTCGCGGCCACTGGCAACAGCATTACGCGTATCTAACAATTCCTGCAAACCGGGGGCAAATCGTTCACCCACATCAACATAACCATCAGCAGCATCAAAACGTTCAGCCTGCAAGGTTTCATTTGCCTTTGCTATATATAGATCGGCTATCTGACCACGGAATTGCTCAAGGTTTGTAGCTAAACTTTCATCTTCGGTCACCAGACTGCTCATTTCCTGGATCTCTTTCAGTAAATTGGATTCCCACTGTGGATCATCAACCTGTGTTTCGGCCAATGCCGATTCAATGTTTGTGATATTAGTGCTGGCAAACTCAGTAATTTTTTGTTTACGTTCGTCACCGGTTAAATGAGCCAGCTTAACTTGTGTCAATTGTTGATTAAGTTGTAAACCGTTCATCAAATCGCCAAAGTCAGTTGCAAGTGCCTCGGCATCACTACGAGAACCACTCTTTAAAATAGTATCCAATTCTGATTGAAGTACTGGTTTAAATGATTCTGACATTGATGTAATTATTTCACTGTCTGGTTTCAGATTCGCGAGCTCAATAATCGTTGGTTGTTGCTCTTTATAGTCTGTTAATGAGGTAAGTTGGCCTTGAATAATACTTAACTCAGATTCAAGTTGAGTAACCTTTTGTACACGCAGGATCTTGGTTTCCAAATCCTGAAGTCTGGGATCATCTTTTGCAGTAACCATACCTGATTTGACCAGTGCAAGTGCAGCATCGAATTCATTTGCTTCAAGTTTTTGCTCTGCCAGGAGACGATAAGCATTACTTGGTCTTGGATCTGCAAGTAATGGGTGACCAGGCTCAATACGCTTGATTGTTCCAAGGATATCTTTGGTATTATCAATCAGGCTTGGATCTTTTAATGCAGCGATATATTGTGTGTATAGATCACCAATGATTTGTTTTTTACTGGTTGAGACCAGAGCATCCTGTTCCTGCAGGTAGATCGAATCAGGATAGTATTTACCAATCTCCTCAATAGCCTTGGCTGCAGCAGGAAAATCATAAGAATCACCACTGGTGTCAATTAATCCAGCAACCTTATCACTGAAATAGTTTTGTATTGCTTCTTTTGCTTCATCGGTAACAGTCGCCTGGTCCGCTTTTTCCAAAAGTAAAATTTCATCCAGTTTTGCAACAATAATTTGTTCATTGCCGGAATTTATTTCAACTATCATGCTTTCAAGTTCTTTCTGGTGTAAGTAATCCAGGGCAGGTGCAATCAACATCATGCTGATTACAAGCAAAACGGCAGCAGCAATAACAAATGGATTCTTGTGCCAGGTTGCCTTACCTTCCAGTTCTTCCAGGAAGTGACCAACATTGGGACTACGATCAGCACGGTGAAAAGCAACTGAACGTCTTAATGCCCGGTTTTGTTTTTTATTCAGTGTCTTTATATAAGGCGGAACAAGATTATTTTCCATGGCCTTATTAGCAGGTAATTTATTGAATGGATGTTTACCTGTTAACAGTTCATATGAAGTACAGCCCAAGGCATAAGTATCATCACGAGTATCGGGCTCTTCACCTTCTAACATCTCAAGGCTGGCATAAGCAGGTGTCAAGGCACCCAGTTTACCGGGGTCAAATAGTGTTTTCTCAGCTTCACCCGTAATCGGGTTTTTAACCGCGCGTGCGATACCAAAGTCCAGTGTTTTAACGGCGCCATCATTACAAAGGAATGCATTACCCGGTTTAAAATCAGAATGCACCAGTCGACGTTCATGCGCATAGATTAAACCGGCCCCAAGTTGTTTGATGATGTCATAGGCTTCATCAAATGGTAGGCCACCCTTGGGACGTACTTTCTTCTTTATGTGGTCCTTGAGTTCCATGCCTTCCATTAATTCCATGGTAATATAGACAGGTGTACCGGGACCGCCAACACGGTCAAAATCGTATATTGTTGCAATATTCGGGTGAGCTAACTTTTGTTGTCTGCTTGATTCACGTTGCAGGGAGATAAATGCTTCAGGGTGATCTTTAAAGTCTTCATTTAACAGTTTTATAGCAACATGGGGTTTTTTGTCTTTCGCTTCTGCTTTCAGTAAATCAAGTGCCTTGTAAACTTTACCCATGCCGCCGATACCGAGCACTTTTTCAAGTTTAAAGCGTTGTTTAATGACAGAACCTTCTCCATAACCGCCAGATAAATCACCAACAGGTACGGCAGGGTCATTCCACTCCGTTCCAGTTGGACCGGTAGCAGAGGTGATCGACGGTGTTGAGGTGTCAGCACCGGGCATGCTGATATCAATAATGTCGGAAGCATCGGTAGCTGTACTGGCACCCTTAGTCTTAGCTGCCTTTTCCTCCTCACTCTCGACGACTGTCGAATCCGGTGAGGCTTTACCTCCTGAATCAGGCCCAGAACCTTTATTTTCAACAATTGAATCTTGTGCAAAGACAGTAGAATCTACCCCACTCGATTCCGGACCGCCTTCAGTTTCAGACGCGTGAGTGCGCCTGAATTCATTTATCTGGCGTTTTAATTCTGCATATTGCTTATCATCGAGTTTTTTCTGATCATGTATCTCGTCGAGTTGCAAGAGCATTTTATTGGCGAACTTTGGTGATTTATTAAGCAAGATATCCAATTGTTTGGTTAGAGATTCAAGCTTTATTTCGCCTTTTCCCAAGGCTTCAAGTGTGGTTTTAAAATCAGCCAATGTAATACTCCTGCAAAAACGTGAACACTTTTATTAAATCTAGTCTATATCAATGACAATAGTAGTAACATTATCTCCGGCACCCCGGGACAAGGTTAAGTCAGTCAATTCTTTACATATTTCTTCAGTAGTGCCTTTTTTCAGCATTTCCTGAAATTCAAAATCTTCAGTATGTTTAGTCAGTCCGTCACTGCATAGCATGTAACGATCTCCTTTTTTCATTTCTTGTATATCCATATCCAGGAAAAAATTCTGGGTAGCACCAACTGCACGTGTAATCATATTCCCATGTGGGTGGACAGCTGCTTCCTCTCGAGAGATAAGTCCCTGCTCTACATATTGTTCGACTTGTGAATGATCCGTTGTCATCTGCCGTAATTCACCATCACGTAAACGATATAAACGACTGTCTCCGGCCCAAAAATAAACGCAGTATTTATCATACGCCAACATCATAACAACCGTACTTCCAATTGTAGTTCGTTTCGTGCTTTCGTTTGCCTTATCGATTAATTTTTTATTGACTTCGATTAATCTGTCTTCGATATCATCGATATATCTGTCGAGAGAAATCCCTTCATGGACTTTCTTCAAGGAATTTACAATCATTTGGCTGGCGACATCCCCGGCAGCATGTCCACCCATGCCATCTGCAACAACCCACATGCCTGTTTCAGGTCTATCCAGCATGGAGTCTTCATTATGTTTTCGAACTTTTCCCGTATCAGTTATTCCATGCGAATGCCATGAAAGTGATTTTGTATTACTTTGTTCGATTGGATCAGACATTTGATTATCAGTATTTTTAGATTTTGCTCATGAGGATTGAAGGGTGAATTCTACTACCTCGGTCGGATCTTCAGCGAATGATTTACCAAGACTGATTGCACCGTTTGCATTAATTGGCGTTTCTTCACGTCTTAAGAAAGAATCATCGGCATTATCCATTCTTATATGTGTACCATTTGTACTTTGATCAATTATAAAAAACTTATTACGACGCAGTTCAATCCGAACATGTTGCCTTGAAGCCAGTTTCTCATTTATTGGTAAATCACAGGCCTGACTTCGCCCCATCACCAGTGCTGATCTTTCCTGACCCAGCGTGATAGTATTTCCTGCGTAACATACCTTGAGTGAAACTTGAGGGATTTTAGGGACATCCTCCATCAACCCCGTCGCCATTCGGGTGACATCTTCTTCCTGCCAGATGATTTCAAAGATTTCGATATCTTCTTTTTTTCCTTTAATTGGTGCACGGTCAACAAATCGGGTACTCGCACGCATAATGGGTTCCAGTAAATCTACGGTAGATTTTGTGGTAATGATCTGACCTCCTTTTGCCTGGGCAGCCATTCTGGCGGCAACATTGACCGCGTCTCCATAGACATCGCCCTTTTCAAGTAGTGCCGGCCCATAATGCATACCAATTCTGATCTTGATTTCAGGTCCCTCACCTCTCATTTCATTGGCATCTTCCAGGGTCTCCTGCATTTCATTGGCTGCATTTGCAGAATCATCAGCGGTAGGAAAAGTACACATTATTTCGTCACCAATGGTTTTGATAACAGTACCATTGTGCACATGGATGACTTTTGTAAGTAATTCCAGTGTGTCTGAAACGGTTACACGAGCTGTTGCATCACCTAAAACTTCAAATAAGCGGGTACTACCGCTTATATCAGCAAACATAATGGCAATATTTGTTGTTTTTGGCGACATATTGTTATTTTATAAATTTCTTTTTAAAAACATAAGGATAGTAACATACTAAAATCAGAATCAATCAGTAAGTATTAGATTTTTTTATTTCGATATTCACGTTATCAAGTATCTCAATGCCCCAAGCATCTGAGAATACTATTTAAATATTCCTGATAAGATAATCCAAGCACTGATAATAGCTATTCATTTATATATAGTCATCATCTTACAACATTAATTTTAGAGGGAAAATGAAGTCTTAGCACTGAATTATAAATTAACTGGCAGGGTGAGATGATATAAGATAGTGAAATCTTGTCACTCAATCCAGATATTAAATATGAAATTTGCAAATTTAAAAACATTATTAAGCGTTTTATTCGTATGCCTGATTTTTATCATCTCACAAACATCTCAGGTTTCGGCGATATCAGTATGGGAAATATTGGGCCTGGAAAAGGCTGAACCCGAAGTGGCTGAAGATAAGAAACCAAAATCGAAGCCGACAGAAACACCTGATGAAAAATCAATAAATACTGAGTGGGCGAAGACATCCGATAAAGAAGCAGCAGCAAACCCTCAAATAGATCTGGATTACGTCTCCTTATTAATCGCGAATATGAACGAACAGGAACGATCAAAAATATTATCAGATCAAAACTTATTTAAACAAGTGATTGAAAATGAAGCAAATAATCGTTCTGCCGTATCTGCAGCTATTGCTAATAATCTTATTCAAGATCGTAATGTTGAATTTGTAATGCGTCGTGGCGCTGAAAATATTCTACGTGAATCTTATCTTAATCGACTCATCATAAGTAAGTTACCCGGCGATTTTCCCAGTGATGAACAGGTGGTTGAATATTTTGAATCTAATAAAGCGCAGTTCATTGTCCCGGAGCGCATTCACGTTTGGCAGATCTTTTTTACAAAATCAAAAGAGTTAGATGAAAAAGGAATTACTGCATTGAAGAAAAAAGCAGACAAAATAATTTACGATATAAAGAAGGGTAAGGTAGATTTCTCTAATGTGGCAATCTCTCAGTCAGAGCATGAACAAAGTAAAGCCCTGGGCGGTTATATGGGATTATTAAAGACGAGTGACCTGCTTCCTGAAATTAAAGAACCTGTTTTAAAACTAAAAGAAGGGGAGATAAGTAAACCAATTGAATCTGAATCTGGTATTCATATTATAAAAAGAGGAATAATACTGAAGGCAGAACCGTTAAAATTAGCACAAGTTGAACAACAAATTCGTCAATTATTGATTAAGCAAGCGAATGCACAGTTAAGAAATGCCATCTTTACTCAGGCCAGAAAGGAATATCCTCAGGACATTTCTGACAAAAAGCTTGAAGAATGGCGGTTGAGATTGAGGACCAATACCAACGAATAAAAAATAATACCTGAGTCTTTTATTGTTGACTCACACTCTCGAATATAAAGGTATAAAACGCATAGGGTTGCACAGTATTTCAGGATCTCACCCATTTCTCAGAAAAACGCAATTTGTTGAGTCTTGCGCGCAAAAATAATTGTCACAAAGCCTTGATATGTACTTTGTACACCACTATACTCATGTACAAAGTACATGGAATAGTATATGAATTTTACATTTATTGAGTTGCCTGGATTTAGCAAACATCGTGAGAGATTGTTAGATGATGATAGCTTCAGAGACATGCAAGAAAAACTCATAGAAAACCCGGAACTAGGAGAAGTTATTTCGGGGACAGGTGGATTTCGTAAGATGAGATGGAGCTTGCCGGGAAGGGGTAAAAGTGGAGGTATAAGAATAATTTATTACAATATAAGCAATGAAGGCTATCTTTACCTGGCATTAATTTACGCTGAAGGTGAAATGGACAACTTAACTAAAGCTCAACGTAATGAATTAAAGAAAATTGTTTCAAAACTAAAGTAAGGAGAATGAGCGATGAAAAAAGAACTTTTTGCTGACCTTGTTGCTAGTGCTGAAGCAATGGTAGCCATTGAAAAAGGTGAAACTAAGCCTGATGAAGCATTTTTGCACCGTTTTGATACTGTAAATGTAAAAAAGATTCGTGAGGAAGTCGGAAAAAATCAGGCTGAGTTTGCTAAAATTATTGGTGCTAGCTTTGATACTGTTAAGAGTTGGGAGAGTAACCGACGACACCCTTCTGGTACGGCTAAAAAATTATTAACTCTGATTGGTGAAAATCCAGCAGAGATGATTAAAGTTTTAGAAATGTCATCATAGATAATTCACTTACTTCAGGGCAGACCCAAAAATAATACCTGAGCCTTTTATTTTGCCTCTCATTTTCGAAGGTGTTGTCTCTATTGCGCAACATTATTATTATTCTTTGTGTTATTCTGAAAAGTAATATCTTTCAATAATTTAGACTAATAATATACATTTAATTATTAATCAAATTCTTTTGCTCCTATTTCATTAAATTGATATAGTTCAAAATCGGGAGGAAGTATGTTTTGTCTATTGAATAATAAAAATAGCAGAATTACTTTGCGTGATTTATAACCATATGATTTTAATAATTATTTGTGATAAATAAGTCATCTAAAAAAATACAGGGGAAAGTCCACAATTTCCTGATTGTGCTTTCTTTGCTGTTTTTAAGTGAGCTAGTCCTTGCAGGACCACTGGGTCTGCCTGATTCAGCGCGTCCTGGCGCAGTTCGTCCCCAACCTGAAATAGCACCTGAGCAACCTGTCGATACAGTAGGTGATATCGTCGATATTCCAGCGGTTATCGATCGCCCATTCGATATCGAAGAAGGACCTTATATCACTGTAAAAGAATTCAGAATATTAGATGCAGAAGACCTGCCTAAATTTGATGTCAGTATTGAAGAGATTAAAACAACAATTCTAGAAAAGTTACGTCAAGAGCAACCCGAAAGAGGCTTTAGTATCGGTGAATTACAAGAAGTTGCTGATGAGGTGACAAGATACTATCGTGCCAAGGGATTGATTCTTTCTACCGCAGTCATACCGGTTCAGACTGTTGCTAGTGGTATTGTAGATATTCAGATATTTATCGGGAGACTCGGGCGCGTAATTGCAGAGAGCCATAAAAAGTACTCTGAAAAAGTATTAAGAAAACCGTTTTTGAAACTGGTGGGTGAGCCAGTAACCCAGGAAAATATCGAGGCTGCTCTCTTAACCTTAACGGATTTTCCAGGGCTCAGTGTGTTTGGTGTATTTCAACCCGGTCTGAAAGTCGGTGAGGCTGATATCATACTCAAGGTCCAGGAAGAAAAAAGTTTCGATGTTGCCTATCGTGTAGACAATCATGGTCTGCCAGAAACGGGTCGTAACCGATTAAGGGCAACAATTGACTGGAATAACCCAACCGGTGGTGCTGATAAAGTCACAGCAACATTACAACAGACTTACAACCCAAAAAACAATCCTTTCTGGTCATTGGATTATGAACGCTACTTGGGAAGAGGATTTGTGATTGGCGCAAATCTTTTTAAAAATCGTTTCGATATCGGCGGTGAATTTGCAGCAAACCAGATATCAGCTCAGACAGATAATCGATCTGTCTATCTTGATAAATCGTTTATTCGTAGCCGGCAAAAAAATCTATCTAGTAAACTTTCTTTGACGCAAAAAATATCAACAACAAGGACTGCCGGAGCGCAAACGAATACTGATCGTTTGAGTGTTTTAGAATTGGAGTTAAATTATGATTCGGTTGATACATTCCATCCATTCAGATTGTTGCTTGATAAGGTAGTACCGGAAAACTTTGGCGGTGGCTTAAACTTTGCGACCTTAACCTTTAGTAGAGGATTTAATGATATCTTTGGCGCAATGGGTTCTAGCGGTGATCAATTAGCAGGAGCTACAGACAGTCGTTCAAGTCGTCGAGGTAACACAGCAGATGAATTGGCTGATGGTCAGTTTGTAAAAGTATCTGCGAATTACCAACGCTTACAGTTAATATCTAAAAATCAATCATTGTTATTTAAAACAGAATTCCAATGGTCAAAAGATATATTAGTACCCCTTGAACAGTATTCTGTTGGTGGCCCCGAAAATGTCAGAGGTTACCCCGATGCACAAGGTTTGTTTGATCGAGCCTATTTCTTCTCACTTGAATATATATTTAATGCACCGTTCATTGCTGATAAACCCGCATTTAAAAATCGAACATGGGGTGAAGTATTTCAATTTTCAGTGTTCTACGATTTTGCAACGGCACAACAGAATGAGGCACTAGACACTGCAGCTGATCGAAATACATCTGGTAGCTGGGTTACTTTCAAGAGTGTTGGTATGGGCGTACGCTTTAATGTACCGGGGATGATTGATAGTCGTCTGATGTATGCAACGGAACTCGGTGCTGAAATACCAAATGATGGACGTTTTGGTCATATTTGGGGTGATTTTACCTATAGTTTTTAACAAATTTTTCACGTGATTTATTAATGTGATTGAGATTTATTTAATCACTATTTATTAACAATAATAAACCAGATACGAGTGTGAACTGGGTCACAGTAACTTGGACTAAAATCTGGTAACAAGGGGGTTGTGTTTCTTGGTGATCAGGATCGTCACCATCACAATCTGAAGGAAACAAATGAGACAAAAAAGAAAGTCAGGAAGACGGAATCAAAAACCGTCTATCATGAAGCGTCAGGCTAAACTAACCTGGCCATCAACTCGTCTTAATCCTATCACGTCATTCATTCGTACATCATTACCTGCGGGTCTGCTATTCGGCTTGCATGCAGGCGCAGCTTTTGCGGGCCCGGAAGGCGGAGTGGTTGCTGCCGGAGAAGGCAGTATTGCCACACCGGATATAACAACCACGGTTGTAAACCAGGCCTCGCAAAATCTGATCGTTAATTGGGAATCCTTTAACGTTAATACCAACGAACTCGTACAGTTCAACCAGCCTAATACAACGGCACAAGCGCTAAACCGAATCTTTGATCAAAACCCCAGCCAGATCTTCGGTACCATCAATGCCAACGGTAAAGTCCTTTTACTCAATCCAAACGGTGTTTTCTTTAATAGTACGGCCAGTGTCAATGTCGGTTCTCTGGTTGCTTCCGGTCTGAATATATCAGATCAAAATTTTATGAATGGTAATCATCAGTTTTTTAATCCTGATGGATCAGAAGGAGGCTTGGTTGTTAACCAGGGATTAATACAAGCAGCAACCGGTGGCTCAGTTACATTAATTGGTGGTGCCGTTAAAAACGAAGGCACCATCCTCGCAACCGCAGGCCAGGTGAACCTGGTTGCCGGTAAAAAAGTCACGATGGATTTCGATGGTGATGGACTTATTCAATTCGCCGTCGATGAAGAAATCTTACAAAACGTTCATGACCTTGATGATGCCGTTTCTAACACAGGAACAATTAATGCCGAAGGCGGTAGTGTTTTATTAAAAGCTAGTGCTGCTAAAGATGTGTTTACCAATGTCGTAAATAACAGCGGCATGATCGGTGCCGGCAAGATCCAAAATGAGGGCGGCGTAATCAAACTGGTTGCTGCGGGCACTAGTAATTCTTTAATCAACACCGGTACATTAAATGCCTCATCCAGCGACAGCGATGGTGGCACCATCGAAATCTATGCATCCGATACAGCAATCATTTCTGAAAACAGCTTAATCACTGTTGCATCAAGTAATGCCAAAGGTGGCAGTGTCATGATCACCGGCGACAAGGTCGGT
>CAYMPA010000051.1:0-16868 GCA_964392105.1 uncultured Enterobacteriaceae bacterium | reverse complement strand
GCAAGTAGACCTGCCTCGGAATCGTATATCGCTATGCCCGTCTCGTCACACGAGGTTTCTATTCCCAATACCTGCATTTATCTCAATGTTTCTCTAAAATTTCTAATTATTGGATTGCAATTTCAATCATTCTCACTAAAATGTCGGCCTTTTCCCAATAGAGCAAAGGAAATAAGGAATACAAGCACTATGCCCTCAGTTAAGGTAAGAGACAATGAACCGTTTGATATCGCAATGCGTCGATTCAAGCGTGCCTGTGAAAAAGCTGGCACTCTTGCTGACGTTCACCGACGTGAATTTTACGAGAAACCCACCCAGGTGCGTAAACGTAAAGCAGCAGCAGCAGTCAAACGTTCACAAAAGCAGGCATCCAGAAATATCCTGCATCGTATACGTCCATTTTAAGCCATTTTTCAAATTCTCATCGATCAGCAATGGCTGATATCAAAATCCAAATCAGTGACGATGTGAAGGCTGCCATGCGCAGCAAGGATAAGGAGCGGCTTGCCGCCCTGCGCTTGATTCAGGCTGCGTTCAAACAGAAAGAAGTTGATGAACGCATTGAACTGAATGATAACCATACCATTGCCATCCTGGATAAGATGGCCAAACAGCACCGTGATTCCATAGAACAATTCAGTCAAGCTGGCCGCAATGATCTTGTTGAAATAGAACAGTTTGAGCTCGACATCATTGAGGGCTATTTACCCGCTAAATTATCAGATGATGAGATAAATTCGTTAATAAACGATGCTATTTCTGAAACCGGCGCTGAATCGATAAAAGACATGGGAAAGGTCATGGGTTTATTAAAAAGCAAGCTACAGGGCCGTGCCGATATGGGGCAGGTCAGTGGTCTGATTAAAGCCCGGCTTAATTCGTAGCTGCTACTTATACAGTATTTCAATTCACAAGGTTTATTAAGCGACTAATTGTCGCTGTTTTCCCCGACGCTGTTTATACTATTTCCGATCATGGCCGGACGAATCCCTCAACACTTCATCGACGAACTACTCGCTCGAATTGATATCGTCGATATCATCGATACTTATGTCCCATTAAAAAAGGCCGGGAAAAATCATCAGGCATGCTGCCCTTTTCATGATGAAAAGACGCCTTCTTTTACTGTAAGCCAACAAAAACAGTTCTACCATTGCTTTGGTTGTGGCGCGAATGGCACAGCAATCACCTTCCTGATGGAATACCTGCACATGGGCTTTGTTGAAGCAATCGAAGACCTCGCATCACGCGCCGGAATGGAAATACCGCGTGAAGCTATCCAAACATCAAAGACTAACAGTCAATCCAGTGAATTGTATGAACTGATGGAAATAGTCACTGCATATTATTCAAAACAGCTCCGAAATAACCCCAAGACAGATAGTGTAATTAACTATCTCAAAGGGCGTGGTATCAGTGGAGAGATTGCGTCCGAATTTGAATTGGGCTTTGCACCACCAGGTTGGGACAACTTGATGTCTGAACTTGGCGGATCGGATAATTCACTAAAACGGTTACTTAAAATCGGAGTCATTATTGAAAACGATCGGAGTGGTTACTATGACCGATTTAGAGATCGGCTTATATTTCCTATTCGCGATCAACGTGGACGGGCGATTGGACTCGGTGGCAGGGTACTGGGTGATGGCACACCAAAATATCTAAATTCACCTGAAACACCGATTTTTCACAAGGGTCAGGAATTGTATGGTTTATACCAGTCCAGAAAAGTACTGAAGGATATCGATAGCCTTTACATCGTTGAGGGTTATATGGATGTGATTGCTTTGGCACAGTTTGAAATACGAAATGCTGTGGCAAGTTTGGGCACAGCCGCTACGCCTGAACATCTGGAAAAAATGTTTCGTATAACTGGCAAACTGGTATTTTGCTTTGATGGTGATAATGCCGGCAAGAAAGCTGCCTGGCGTGGATTGGAAAATGCACTTCCGCTACTACGTGATGGAAGACAGGTCTATTTCATGTTTTTACCAGAAGGTGAAGATCCCGATACTTTCGTTCGAAGTAATGGTAAAGAAGCATTTCTTGATACAAGTATGCGAACACCGTTATCTGAATTTCTGTTTAGTTCATTGAGTATTAATACAGATATTCAAAGCCTTGAAGGTCGTTCGGAAATGGTCAATAAGACTCTACCCTACCTGGGTAAATTACCATCTGATCCGTACAAAGACATATTGGTACAGGAATTAAGCAAGATTACTCATTATAAGATTGAAGACATACAACATCGTCTTTCTGATATTCCTTTTACAAGAAGCACAAAAAAACCAATCAAAAAACGTACCCACGAGCAAAATAAGGGCCTGGAAAAGATTGGTTGGTTGGTCCGTAGTTTGTTACATCAACCTGCCCTGGCACTGGAACTTGAATCAA
Organism: uncultured Enterobacteriaceae bacterium; assembly: GCA_964392105.1. GTDB lineage: Bacteria > Pseudomonadota > Gammaproteobacteria > Eutrophobiales > Eutrophobiaceae > UBA7359. The sequence goes on along the minus strand of CAYMPA010000051.1, from coordinate 14,471 downwards.
CTGAAACCTTGGCAACATTTACAACACCCGGAATAAATTTTTTGTGTGAACTGATTGAATTCATAAAGAGCAAACCCAACATAACTCTTGCCGGAATTCTGGAAAACTGGCGTGATACGAAATATGAAAAACGCTTGCATGAACTTGCCGCTGATGAAGAGGCATTTAACGAGATTGGTGTAACAAATGAAGTATTTCTTGATGCAATAAAAGGATTAATCGAGGCAAACAAAAAGGAATTCGAGGCTTTTAAAATGAAAAATAGCCCGTTCGAATTAACCGACGAAGAAAAATTACGCTACAGAGAAACGCAAAAATCAGAACTAGATACATAGAATTGTAAAGAAATTGACCTAGCGAAGACTTAATCCATGTGTTAAAATTGACTGTTTTAGCCCGGACAAATGTTTGTTATTAATCAAACAGTTATAAGTTATCAAATCAGTATTTATCGAACAAATTCATTGCAAATTTCGAGCCAATTTATCTATGGAACAAGCGGAACAAACTTTTAAGGAAGACGAGAAGTCACAACTCAAGTTGCTTATAGCCAAAGGCAAGGAGCAAGGCTTCCTGACCTATCATGAGGTCAATGATCATCTTCCGGATGATATCGTAGAACCGGAACAAATTGAAGATATTGTTAATATGATCAATGACATGGGGATTACTGTGTATGAATCTCCACCCGATCTGGAAGGCCAGATAACAGATAATACAGATGTCCCTGATGAAGATGCGGCTGCAGAAGCAGCAGCAGCACTAGCCAGTCTCGAGAATGAGTTTGGCCGTACAACTGATCCCGTCAGGATGTACATGCGCGAGATGGGTACGGTCGATCTATTGACCCGTGAAGGTGAAATTAAAATCGCCAAACGTATTGAAGAAGGAATTAATCAGGTCCTTGGTGCATTATCAAGCTACCCGGGAACGGTAATAACCCTGCTTGATGCATACGAACTGATTTTAAAAGAAGAAATGAAACTCAGTGATGCCATCATAGGTTTTAACGACACTGAAGAGTATCCAGATGAAGGGATTAAGGTAACTAACCCTACTGAAGTTAAAGACTCTGATGATGATGATGAAGAGGAAGAAGAAGTACCCGCACTTACTGCTGAAGATGTAAGAGAGCACATCGAGAAACTTGAAAGACTCCACATTAAATTCGTCAAGGCTGTTAAACGTTATGGGAAAGACAATAATAAAACCAAGGTGCATGAGCAGGAACTGGCACAGTGGTTTCTTGAGATTCGCCTTGCTCCGAAATTCATTGATCTGTTAACAGATAACTTGCGTGATTTGATTGACCGAATCCGTTATTCCGAGCGTCGCATTATGGAGCTTTGCGTTAAAGAAGCGAGAATGCCACGTAAGGAATTTATTGCTAGTTTTCCTGGCAACGAAACCAATTATAAATGGTTGAAGGAAATCCTGAAAAATAAAGCTCCCTACATAGAGCGACTTAAAGAGCATGAAGAAGAAATTCTCAAGATCCAGGGAAAATTGGCAATAATTTTTAATGGTGCACTACTAAATATTGCTGAAATCAAAGAGATCAATCGTAATATTTCTATTGGTGAGGCCAAGGCACGTAGAGCTAAAAAAGAAATGGTTGAAGCAAATCTACGACTCGTAATCTCAATAGCAAAAAAATACACCAACCGCGGTTTACTTTTTCTTGATCTTATCCAGGAAGGCAACATCGGCTTAATGAAAGCAGTTGATAAATTTGAATATCGTCGTGGATACAAATTTTCAACCTACGCTACATGGTGGATTCGTCAGGCCATTACCCGTTCAATTGCTGACCAGGCTCGAACAATTCGTATTCCGGTTCATATGATCGAAACTATTAATAAGCTTAATCGTATTTCCAGACAGTGCCTTCAGGAAATGGGGCGCGAACCAACTCCCGAGGAATTGGCTGAACGCATGGAGATGCCTGAAGAAAAGGTTCGTAAAGTGCTGAAAATTGCGAAGGAACCCATATCTATGGAAACACCAATAGGTGATGATGAGGACTCACATCTGGGTGACTTTATTGAGGATGCAAATATACAAGCACCCAATGATTCAGCTGGATTCGAAGGTTTGCGTCGAACAACACGAGAAGCCCTTGAAGGACTCACTCCACGTGAAGCAAAGGTACTGAGAATGCGTTTTGGTATTGATATGAATACCGATCATACACTTGAAGAAGTTGGTAAACAGTTTGATGTTACCCGTGAGCGTATTCGACAGATCGAAGCCAAGGCATTACGCAAACTTCGCCATCCTTCTCGTTCGGATGAACTTAAGACTTTCCTTGATACCTAACTAATCCGTAATTTCAAATCAGGGCCTGTAGCTCAGTTGGTCAGAGCAGTGGACTCATAATCCATTGGTCGTAGGTTCAAGTCCTACCGGGCCCACCATTTTGTAAACTCGTGATACTATAGTGTAAATATGTGTTTTACAGACCTAAGTCCCTGAAGCAAATGCAACTGTACCGATTAAAACACCAATAATTACACCTAAAGGTACATTTATTTTCTTTTTTGGTTCTGCTGTTGTTTCAGGAACCGGTTGAGCCTCTGCTTCATCAGCTGTCTTGGCCGCAGTTTTAGCCGCACCTGTCTTGGCATCGCCACCTTCAGCACCGCGGTAGACATAATCTTCATACGAATAATCAATTCCATTAAGTTCGAATGCCTTTAAACCATTCTTGTTTAGTTTCAGATTAAATACTGCCGGTTTCGCTGTTAATTGACTCATCGTCATGTTTTCACCAGGCTGTACTAAGGCCCTGTCAAATCTGAATCCAAAGTCGTGCTCGGTCTTTGTCGTCTGACCTGCATCAAATGATAGATTAAAATAAAACATGCCTTGCTGATCCAATATTGGCTCAACCGCATAAGAATTAACTGATACAAGAATTAGTGAAAGAAACAACCAGCATACCTTTGACATAGTCCACTCCCCTTTATGATGTTGGACCAGAATAACTGAATCTAGGTTAATGAAAATAAACAGTTATGTAAATAGTGCATAGTTCTAATTATTAATTCATTTTCGGAGGTGACCTTTAGATAATCAGGTTTGCTGCGTTTTGGTCTCTTCCTTGGGAGGTATAGCTTCCTCTATGGACTTTTCCAGTTCTTGCAAGAATTCATCGATCATATTCTTCAATTCAGGAAGTTTCTCCCGTAATTGTTGTTCTGCCTCCTCCAGTTTTGATTTAATTTCAGGTATGGCCTTTTCCTTGAACTCTTCAACAGACTTTTCTATTTCTTCGGCGAACTCTCCTGTTAATCCCTGTATACCACCAAATAGATCGGTCATCTCCTGGTTTATCATTAACGGAAGTATGGTTTGTTCATAATTTACTTTCCAAATGTCATTTTCATTAATTAAATGTGTTTTTAATGGAATATCCATGGTTTTTTCGTCTGATAAAATTGTCACACTTGTTTCTATTTCAGCATAATCAGCATCAATAATGATCTTCCCAAAAGTAATAGCAGTTATATCTGGAAATTGTTCTATATCATCGGGATCATTAAATGAATCAGGCAAACTATATTTTTTTACTAATGCAATATTTTTCTGCTGAATACCCAACCAGAAATTCTCACTAACCTGTAATGGTGTCATTGAAGATTGGCATGAGAATAGCGCACAACTAATGATTAACATGGTAATAATAGAAAAGTAATATTGCTTATTCATATTCATGTTTACCTTAATAAACTATTAAAATCATGTCCTGTAAAAAATATAAAGTTAATATTTACAGGTATTTTTATTTATCAAACGCAATTTTAATGTTATAAGTTGCGAATCCATATCTCAGGAAGCACTAACTATAGTATGAAGATTGAGACAATGGTTTCATCTATTAATTGCAGCAATATTCTGCTGCAATGCGCAACACTTGCCGATTTAGTGCAAAACCTGTCAATTCCCAGACACTGCTTAAAAGAGTAAATCTATGATTATATTATAAATACTAATATTACATCGTATGGCATAGCTATTGCTTTTCAATAACTGTGACGAGTATTTGGCGAATTTCGGCTGATATTTAGACCTGAAGTTCTTCAAGATTATGACAAGAATGCCGCTAATACTTGTGACGCTCCTCAATAGGAGGCTTGATTTAAGCCCCCTGAATTAAGATAGGGAGAATGTGATTATGAATAAATGTGAGGTAATAAAACTGAATGTTCAGCATTTCAGACTCCTCCTTTTGCTGTTCATTATCACTGCCCATTCACTTACAAACACTGCACAAGCAATAGATAAACGCTATCCGGGTAAGTTAGTCAAAATTGGCACACATCGTTTACACATACACTGTGTAGGCCATGGAACACCTTCTGTCATTATAGATTCTGGTATCGGCGGCTTTTCTCTCGAATGGGTCAAGATACAAAATAATCTGTCTGATAATGTAAGGGTTTGTAGCTATGACCGCGCTGGTTACGGATGGAGTGACCCTGGACCAGCACCCAGAACAACTGCACGTATTGTTAAAGAGCTCAGAACATTATTAACAGAAGCGAGAATACCCGGGCCTTATATACTCGTAGGACATTCGTTCGGTGGATATAACATTCGTTATTTTGCCAGTAAGTATCCTGAACTAACTGCCGGGATGGTGTTAATCGATTCTTCACATCCTGAACAATTTAATACTGAAGAATTCAAACGTCGTATTGATCCAAAACCCCAGGTTATAAATGAAGTAAAACGAAAAAATAGTTTTCGTGTACGCAGGGTATATCCAATCATTGCGCAGAATTATCCACAGGAATATAAGAAAACTGCATATATGTTAATGATGACGATGAAGTCTAAAAGTACGTTGTTGAACGAGTCTGATTATATGGAAACCAGTGCAAAACAAGTAGCTGAGCTTACTAATCACTACCCGTATGAATTTCCCGTCGTTATTATTACTCGAGGAAAGCGTGTTTGGCCTGATAATGAACTTGGTGATCGACGTGAACAACAATGGACAAGATTACAAAATGATTTGGAAAATATCAGTCTACAATCGGATCATTTCTTTGCTTTCAACAGTGGCCATATTGTTCATCTGGACGAACCTGAACTTGTATCAGAAAATATTCAATTAGCAGTGAATAAATCCCGAGCCCAGATTCTTGAAAATGAGTTAATTAAAAAGTTTGATATTCGTCTGGCAAATTACTCAACAATACCTTCTTTTGGAGGGCCTGAAACATCATTTAAATACAATGCTAACGATTTTGACGATTATTCAATCCTGAATAAATCACTCCAACAGGCAATGTTCGATACAAAATCAAGATATTTTGGAAACAATTCCAACTATTTTCTACGCTAGTACAGGTAACCCGCATATTGCAAGAGTGTGTTATTCGTCAGTCTGCGTGTTTTACCCAGTAAGAGCTTTCACGATTGCCAAAAAATACAGTTTGTACCATGGCTTTCGCTTGACGAGCCGAAACACAAGGATGTACTGACAGGATCTTGTTCCTGACACCAAAAGTAGACGCTTTAGGCGAATCCTAGGTACCTGCACACCCCTCAAAGGGGTACCGAGGTTCCTGGAGTCGGTAGCACGTTTTGATCATCTCGCCAACTCATGCAATATGCGGGTTAATATACTCTGTCTGAAAAGCCAAAAATCTTTATTCCCGGTCATTAGGCGCTATAATCGCTCCTTGCGAATTTTCCAAGAATTAATATGGAGCAATGCTAAAGTAATGACTGATACACTATTTAGTAAAATTATAAACCGTGAAATATCGGCAGATATTGTTTATGAAGATGATCTATGTCTCGCATTTCGGGATATAAACCCACAAGCGCCAGTACATATTCTGCTTATTCCTAAACAACCAATCGCAAAAATCTCGGATGCAACAGACTCCGATCAATCCTTATTAGGTCATCTTTTACTTAAAGCCGGAAAAATTGTACGGGAACAAGGTTATGCAGATTCGTTTCGTCTCGTAGTAAATAATGGTGAGAGGGCAGGACAATCAGTCTTTCACTTACACGTTCATATTCTTGCAGGCCGTGATTTCAGCTGGCCCCCCGGTTAAAACAATAAATAGATCATGAGACCTTTGCATGGATAGAAATTTTGTTCCAAGACGAGGCGAAAATGCGTACAGAAGCGGAGTTTATATAAAATAAATAAGCATTCGAGTACATTTTTAACGATATATTGGGACAAAAGATCATTCGTGAAAAGGCTTTAATATAAATATAAACGAAATGAACACTATGAATTATATAACTGATGATTTACGAATCGAGTCAATCAAAGCAGTCACATCCCCGTTAGTAATTTGCGAAGAGATCCCGATAACGGAAGAAGCAGCTAAAACAACTACGCTCACACGCAATGCAATCCATGACATATTACATGGACAAGATACTCGGTTGATGGTGATAACCGGTCCCTGTTCTATCCATGATATAAATGCTGCAAACGAATATGCAACCAGATTAAAGCCATTGATTGATGACTATTCAGATGATTTACTAATAATCATGCGTGTCTATTTTGAAAAACCACGCACGACTGTTGGTTGGAAAGGTCTTATCAATGATCCAGATCTGGATAACAGTTTTAATATTAATAAAGGATTACGCGTAGCCAGGCAACTGCTCCTTGATCTGAATCAAATGGGTGTACCTGCAGGCACTGAATATCTTGATTTGATAACCCCGCAATATGTAACTGATTTAATTAGCTGGGGGGCAATCGGTGCCAGAACTACCGAAAGCCAGGTTCATCGTGAATTGGCATCAGGCCTATCATGTCCTGTGGGATTCAAGAACGGAACATACGGTACGACCAAGATTGCAGTTGATGCAATTGGAGCGGCAACACGCCCACATCATTTTCTTTCATTAAGAAAAGAAGGTAATGCTGCCATATTTTCAACACAAGGTAATACTGATAGCCATATAATTTTACGTGGTGGCAAAGAACCAAATTATGATCCTGAAAGCATAAATCAGGTATCAAAAGAACTCGAAACGGCAAACCTGCCTGCTAACATTATGATTGATTTAAGTCATGCCAACAGTCGAAAACAGCACGAAGCACAAACTGAAGTTGGTAATGCTGTAGCTGAACAAATTGCAGATGGCGATAATCGAATTGTTGGCACCATGATTGAAAGTCATCTGGTTGCAGGTAGACAGGATGTCAAACCTGATCAGAAACTTGTCTATGGTCAAAGTATTACTGACGCCTGTTTAGGGTGGGATAATACTGTTGAGCTAATAAAAACACTGGCCAATGCCAGTAAAGCAAGAAGTAATAAATAATTTAATAACAGTCTAACTATTTATTGTTAAAAAGCTGTTTCATAAAAACCGAGGTGAAATAAGAACAGCACGCTAACAAAACAATAACAGATCCTGTTGGTAAATCCGGTCCGTATGAGATTGCAACACCAGTTATACTGATAACCGCACAAATTACTGCAGATAATAAAAACATTTTATACAACGATGTTACATACTGATTTGCAATTGCAGCTGGTAATGTCAAAAGTGCAATAACCAATATTAATCCGACTAGTTGTATCAATATGACTATTGTTATTGAGATTAAACATAACAACAATATATAGAAGAACTCCGTATTGATTCCTCGCAACCTGGCAAACTCATTATCAAAAACACTAACAAGGAAAAGTTTGTAATAAACCAGGACAATAGTCAATACAACCAGGTCAAGTAATAACATCAATAATAAGTCGTTACTTGTTATTAATAATATATTTCCAAATAAATAACTCATTAAATCTACGTTATAACCAGGTGTACGAGATAGAAACAATATTCCAATGGCCATACCAGCTGACCAGAAAGCAGCGATTAATACATCTTCATGTTCTTTCCAGCGAAGATTAATCCAACCAATCAATATACTGGAAATCAATGCTGCAATAATTGCACCCATAATCGGTGAAGCATTATAGAAGTAGGCCACCCCCATGCCAGCCAGTACGGAATGAGCAATACCACCTGTTAAGAAACTGATTTGCTTTACAACAACATAACTACCGATAACGCCACACCCAATACTTGCCAGTAAACAGGCAATAATGGCGTTTTGTAGAAACGAATATTCAGTTAATGCAATAAAAAATTCATTCATGACTTAGTGATGATGGTGGATCATTTTTACTGGAGCGTCATATAAATCTTCAATCATTTTTCCGCTAATTGATTCTGTATTATGACAAACAAGTGTGCGATTGAGGCAAGCAACTCGATCAACGTATCCAGATATAAATGAGATATCGTGTGATACAACGATGATCGTCATACTTTCACTATAATTTTTTAACAATGAAAAGATATCCTCTTCAACTCGCATATCGACATTAGAAGTAGGCTCATCCAGAATTAAAATCTCTGGCTGGCAAACCAGAGCACGTGCGATTAATACTCGTTGCAGTTGACCGCCAGATAATGTTCCCACCTGTCTTTTACCTATGTCTTCAATTTCCAGAGCTTGCATCGCCTGCCTTGCCGTAGCAATTTCATTTTTGTTAAATCTGAATAGTTTAGATGTTGCAGTAACATGCCCCATCATCACTATTTCACTTACAGTTACAGGAAAGTCGCGTGAAAAGGTAATGTGCTGGGGAACATAACCAATATGATTACGCAAATCCTTACCGTCATGATTAAATTTATTGATAGTTCCTTTATCCGGTTGTAATAATCCAAGTATTAACTTGAGCAACGTACTTTTACCACAGGCATTAGGTCCTATAATGCCGATAAATTCATCTTCGAATATCTTTAGTGAAATATCATCTAATACAGGTACTGCACCATAATTAAAACTGACATTATCAATATCAATAACCACATTACTCATTTGATAATCCTTTAACTATCTTGTCTGTAATGTCATTCATGTTTTCAATGTAATTAAATGCCAATGGATCTAATTCCAGAATAATTGCATCAATTTCCCTTGCGATCACCTCTGCTGCTTTACTATTAAATTGTGGCTGTACAAATACAGCTTTAATATTATTTTTCTTTGCAACTTTGATTAATTTAACCATTGAGCTGGCTTGAATTTCTTTTCCTTCCTGCTCTATTGATATTTGTGTAAAACCATATGCATCCGCAAAATAACTCCATGAAGGATGAGAAACTATCAAGTCTCTCTTTTTTAGGTTAACAGTTTTAGACTTTACCAGGTTATCCAGAGCTTCCAGTTTATTAATAAATTTTTCTGCCGACTTTTCATAGAAATTTGTATTTGTATTATCTATTTGTGCAAGTGACTGTTTAATCAAATCCGCAATCTCAATGACTTTATCCGGACTAGTCCAGACATGTGGGTCATAATATGTATTATGGTAATGATTATTTAAATCTGATATTGATTTACAACATTCAATTATAATTAGCTTGTTATTATTATTTTTAATTTTTTCAAGCCAGGCAGACTCAAAAGGAACTCCGATACTGAAATAGATATCGGCTTTAGCAAGTGCCGCCATTTGCTTTGGTGTTGGTTCATAGGTTGCCGGGTTTTGACCCGGGCCGACCATAACATGAACATCAACATGTTCTGTTCCTACTTGCTGTACGAAAAATTGCTGCGGCAATACGCTAACAAAAACATTAAGTTTATTAACTGCATAAACATTTGTTATCGTAGTAATAAATAGGGTTGTGACTAAATACTGTATCCTCAAATAAATCATTTTGATCACTTCCGTGAGTCACGGCATTCCTGACAATGACCTTTTATCTCTACCATTTCATCATCAATACTGAATCCAAACCGATTTGCTTTCTTCTGTAACAAGTCACTTATATCCGCATCATCAAGTTCGGCTACAAAACCGCACTCATGACAAATCAAAAATTGACTGCTATGTGATTCCTTAGGGTTACCACATCCAACATAGGCATTTAATGACTCGATCTTGTGCACCAGTCCTTCTTCCTGGAGAAAATCCAATGCACGATATACCGTCGGTGGTGCAGATGATGAATGGCCTTGCTTTAATTCATCAAGAATATCGTAAGCCTTTACTGGTTCATGGTTTTGCCATACCAGTTCAAGTACGCGTTGCCTGAGTGGTGTTAAGCGTAAACCGAAAGCATCACAGTGCCTTTTTGCTGCTTCAATAGCAGATTGAAGACATTCCTGATGCTTGTGTCTGGCAGGTTTAAATGGACTAATTACCTTGTTTTTATTCAAAGCACGACTCAATCAATTCATTGACGGTATATGTAATGTTATAATGTAACACTTTTAATGCGTGTTTAAAACTGAAAATGCTAAAAAATTTAGTTATTGAATCCCTGATTCTATTTCTACTGATGTCACACTAGTGACGCTCGCGCACGCTATCGAACATCAATTAGTTCTTGACGAAGATGAACAATGTTTGAGCTGTATTCGCGAAAGTGACATGGTTGGGTTCCAGGCAAGTTTTTAATACAATAGACGGACAACAACTCTTATGATGAAGTACCTTGCTTACACCAGATCCAGATAATCAACTCAAATTCGATCAATATCTTGATGCCAAAGGATTGAATTGTCCATTGCCAATTCTGAAAACCAAGGTACTTCTGAATAAGATGCAAGCTGACGAGGTGCTGTTAGTTGAAGCTACCGATCCACATTCCCAGGTTGATTTCGAGGCCTATTGTGCACGCACCGAACATACGATCATTAAATCAGAACTCTCGGATGATGTTTACAGTTTTTTTATAAAATGCGCCCTTAACCCTAAAAAGATATAAATTTACACGCCTAATTGTCTGTATCTCAGCGAAAAAAAGCATTTACTGCTAAAATTGTGAATCACGACACAGATATTTTAATTAGATCAATGCCCCTAAAATATACTCAATTTAGAGTAAAGTCTTTCTCATACAATTCGATATATAATATGTCGCGCAAGTAATTCAAATGTCGAAATTTATTTTTGGAGGGGCAATGTCGGGGGAACAAATACTCATCGTTGACGATGACCTAACAACGGCAAATGTCATGCAACTTTATCTTGAGAATTTTGGCTTTGTTGTCCCGGATATTGCCTGTTCAGGCGCGGACGCAATAGAAAAGGCAAAAAAAATAAAACCTGATCTGGTCCTGATGGACATCCGTTTGGGAAAGGGACTGGACGGTATTGACTCTGCTGAAGTCATCATGGAGAAACTTAATATACCTGTAATATATGTAACGGCATATAATGATGAAGATACGCTTGAACGCGCACAAATGACAAATCCATATGGCTTTATCAATAAACCATTGAGGGATACCGATCTAAAGACAACTGTTAGATTTGCACTTGATAAAAGCAAAAATAATCCCAAAAAAAAGGAGCCTCCATTACTCGATGACGTCTTACATCAGGTTTACAATTTAACCCCGGCTGAATCTCGCGTTATATCGAAACTACTTGATGATCCCGATATAGATGCAGCTGCTGAAGCGCTGCATATCAGTGTTTCTACGGTTCGTACCCATCTAAAACATATCTATCGTAAAACAGAGACAAACCGTCAATCAGCACTATTTCATAAGATAATTACCGGCCCTGTAGCAATGATAATGGGTGTTGAACAATCCGATAATAAATAACCCTGATGATAATGATTGAAATCACAATAGGTACCGTGGTGCTTATTGTTGATTGTCATGATACTCCGACCACCAGATCGATTATCGAAGCTCTTCCTTTTCAATCGACTGCACAGACCTGGGGTAAAGAAGTCTATTTTTCAACACCTGTTAACACTGAGAAAGAGCCAGATGCCAAGGAAGTTTTAGAAGCAGGTGAAATCGCATTTTGGGTGGAAGGTAGCTGTATTGCCATCGGTTATGGACCAACCCCGATATCAGAGGGAAATGAAATCCGCCTTGCTGCTGAAACTAACATCTGGGGCCACTCTCAGGACGATCTGAACATACTTTCTATTGTAACCCAAGGTGATCCAATCAGCCTGAAACGATTCGATTAAGCGCTAAAGTTTTTCAACTGATAGTCGATATATCAGTTACAACAGCAAACATTACATTTCAGGATGTCAGTGTGATTCAATTACCGTCATTAGATTCAGATAACCTATTGTCATTACTTCATTCAATGCCAGTTGGTATATTTCTTGTCAATTCTGACAATCGAATAATTTGGGTAAACAAGACCCTTTGTGAACAGGTCGGGCTCGAAGCCAGACAACTAGTCGGTCATATGCGCTCTGAACTGCCAGGCACAAATATATTTCCTATATCTGAAAGAATCGCACGGCAGCAAATCAATGATCCGGGCAACGAAACACTATTTAACTTCAATTATATATCTAAAAGATTACAAACCGATTTTAATGATATTGTCGAGATAGGTTGCCTTGTTAAATTTACAAATTTTACAGACGATCAGATTCAATTCGGTTTTGAACAGGTTGAAGAACAAACGGGTTTATATACCCGACATGGAATTTTGAAAAAGCTATCGTTGCATGTTTCACGTAGTCGACGTTATTTCAATCCTCTTTCCATTATCATGTTAAGAGCCACCCCTGACTCAGATGTAAATAACGATAGTATCAATCATGCTATTGCAATGATACTCAAGGATAAACTCCGTTGGGTTGATGATGTTGGTCATTGGAATATGTCAGACTTTCTACTTATCTTGCCAGAGACTGGTGAAGATTCAGCTAATAAACTTGCCAGAAAAATCAAGTTTCAACTTAATCGATTCAAGTTGCCTGAAAACCACAAGAAGATTCCAACATTAATTGCAGTATCCTCCTGGCGTAAAGGTGAAGATGAATCATGTCTGTTAAAACGCGTTACCGATAAGTTAAACGAACATCGTTACAAATTACCTTCAACCTCAAGAATTTCATAATCGTGTGTTATTTCGGCTGTTGCACCCAGCATTATTGAAGCAGAGCAATATTTTTCGGCTGATAATGATACAGCCCTTTCCACTTGTTTATCTTTTAAATCAGTACCAGAGATCTTGAAATGGATATGAATCCTGGTAAACACCTTTGGTTCACTTTCAGCACGTTCCGAACCAAGCACAACTTCACAAGCACTGACATTTTGTCGAGATTTTTTCAAGATAGAGACAACATCATAACTACTACAGGCCCCCGTTCCCAATAACAACATTTCCATTGGACGCGGGCCAAGATCTCGTCCACCACCTTCAACAGGTCCATCCATTACAACCTTATGACCCGTACTTGATTCACCAATAAATGCAGCTTCACCAGCCCAACTTACTTTTATCTCCAATTTAATACTCCAAGCGGTTGATTTTCTGGAAAAAGAGTAACATAGTTCATGCCTAGGAGTCTGTCAGACTTAGGTGTTCGTTGCGAGGGAAAGTCCGGCTTGATTCATATTTTGTGATCTTTTGAGACGCACCCCAAGGGTATTTCCTGCGGGCAATAGCACTATATTTAACGAGAAAGAACACAAAATAGGACCAAATCCGGCTTTTCCACAGTACGCCAGCATGGACGCAGGTGTTAGAGTCAAGTATGGAACAGAGAGCGAGAACCATCCTAAGTCTGACAGACTCCTCAATAGCAGTGATGATTATGTAGAGGGAAATTGTTATGGCAACTCCAACAACTCAGGAACGAGACTCGTTAATATCTCGCTTTCTCGAACATTGCCACCATAAAACCTACTCAGCCAAGCAACTAATTATTAAAGAAGGCGATCCTTCTAATGATTTATATTATATCATCAGCGGATCGGTAACTGTCATGATAGAGGACAATAAGGGTCACGAGATTGTATTGGCTTATCTTAATGCCGGAGAATTTTTTGGTGAAATTGGACTTTTTGAAGCGGGACATAACCGTACTGCTTTTGTTCGGGCAAAATCTAAATCAGATATTGCCAAAATCAGCTACGAAAAATTAAATACACTCCACAGCATTTTTCCTGATCTAATGTTTTCTATTGCATCACAAATGGCAATTCGTCTGCGTAGAACCAGCCGCAAAGTCAGCGACCTGGCCTTTACCGATGTAAAAGGCCGCGTAGCACGTACCTTACTGGATCTATGTAAAGAACCCGATGCAATGACCCATCCTGACGGCATGCAAATACGTATAACCCGACAGGAGTTGGGACGTATTGTTGGCTGCTCCCGTGAAATGGTCGGTCGAGTGCTAAAAAGCCTGGAGGAAGACCACCTGATTTCAGTATCGGGAAAAACCATGGTGATCTTCGGTACGCGCTGACTAAAGAGATTGAAGGAGATAATTGAAGGACTCCGGTAATCCGATTCTTGACAAGACCTCCCAGAGAAAAGACAATCCCGTTCCTTTCCTCTAGACCCATAGTAGGAAATCTGAAACCAATCAATGGCTATGTAGCTCAGCTGGTTAGAGCACGGCACTCATAACGCCGGGGTCGGTGGTTCAAGTCCACCCATAGCCACCAATATCAA
>CAYMPA010000050.1:6905-17111 GCA_964392105.1 uncultured Enterobacteriaceae bacterium | reverse complement strand
ATGGCGGAGTATTATAAAAAAAAAGGCGGATTATACTTCTTGTTTCCCCCCCCCCCCGCCGCCGCCGGGTGTTTTAATGACTAAAGAATCATCTGGCTCTGCCCAAATCGTTGTTTTCGCAGGTAATGCTTCATTATTTAACAAGTTTAGACCCGATTTACCGTCATTACCGCCATTTATTCCCCAGGGGCGATTTGACCGTCGTTCAGTGATTAACGACACATTGGTAGGTTCTAAAAACTGGTAATGCCTGATCAGTCCGTCGCCACCACAAAATTGTCCATCACCGCCTGAACCTTCACGCAAACTATATTCCCTTATTAATAAGGGGTAGTGGGTTTCAACCACTTCAACCGGTGTGTTTAAGGTATTCGTCATATGGGTTTGTATTGCGTTCATTCCATTTGAATGAGTATTCGCACCCATACCACCACCCAGGGTTTCATAATAACTCCAGTTTTCAGAACCCATTGCAATATTATTCATACTGCCATGACTGGCGGCAGGGATCTTTTCTGGTATTGCCTTTGCAAGCGTACCGAGTACGACATCAACCACGCGTGTACTGGTTTCAACATTACCTGCAGCAACCGCTGCAGGGTAGCTTGCGTTTAACAGGTTTTTTTCAGGGACAGTTAACGTTATCAATTCAAATGTACCAGCGCAGTCAGGAACATAGTCCGGCATTAAACAACGGAAGCAGTAATAAACCGCGGCGGCGGTGACCGAAATCGGGCAATTAATATTGCCTTTGACTTGTTGTGAAGTATCAGAAAAATCGACTGTTACTTCGCCTGAATTTAATTTTACGGAACAATTAATCTTAATATTTTTTGAATCGAGTCCATCATCATCCATGACATCATGAAAATGATATTCACCATCCGGTAAGTTGTTAAATGTTGTTAAGGCTATTCGACGGGCATAATCATTAAGCTCAGTAAGATAATGATCGAAATCAGTTTCACTACAGGACTGTATTAATTTTCGTAATGATTCAATTCCGGTTTGGTTAACACTGATCTGTGCCTTGAAGTCTGCAATGGCAATATCCGGATCACGTAATTGTAAAATGATGCCATCGAGCACAGATTGAACAATCTGGTTTTGATCACAGATTAATGTGGGCGAAATAATGATGCCTTCTTCTTCAAGTGATTTTGAGATGGGCATGGAACCGGGTGACTCTGATCCTATGTCAGCATGATGGGCACGATTTGCGACAAACGCGGTTAACTTACCATCATGAAATACGGGAGAAATAAAGGTGACATCGGGCAGGTGTGTACCACCCATATATGGGTTATTAAGAATAATCGTGTCGCCCTCACACCAATCTCTTGAGCGGACGACATCTTTCATTGCATAGGCCATGCTTCCCAGGTGCACCGGGATATGTGCGGCCTGGGCACATAATCGACCTTCAGTATCAAATATCGCACAGGAATAATCCAGACGGTCGCGGATATTGGGTGAAAATGCGGTTTGCCTGAGCACAGCGCCCATCTGCTCACAAATTGCGTTGATACGGCTGGTAAATAGTCCTAGTTCAATGGCATTTAACATTGTTCAGAGTACCTCTAAAAATGCACTTTTTCCGCGATTGTGGCGTCGTCTCCGTGCTCGAATCCTCATGTATGTATTATACACTGCGGTTCTCCGCGCGGTGCTTCCTTACACTCACTAAAAAATTACTATTTATTAGGGGCACTCTGAATTGATCAGATATATTTTGTAAAAGGGTGAAAGCCAGCATTTACACAAGTATAATCCCTGTCTTTACTATTTTCGTATTTATAACAACGATTTTTTCATTACTGTAGGGGTAATAATATGAATCCACTTAAGTCAGTAAACGGCACTATCGCACTTGGTTTTATTACAGCTGTAATTATTACTGTTTTAGTCGGTGATACAGCCTTAAATGCGTGGTCTTTAGCAGCCTGGTTGCACGTCTTTTTTGGCATTATCTGGATAGGCTTACTTTACTATTTTAATTTCGTACAAGTTCCTGCCGTTGGTGAGGCATTGGCAGATGAAGGTGGCCCTGGACCAGCAGCGATTAATAAATATGTCGCACCACGTGCATTATGGTGGTTTCGCTGGGGCGCATTATTGACCTGGTTATCAGGTGCAGCAACACTGGAAATCATGGGTGTCGGTCTTAAGAATGCCTTTCTGTTACAAGGTAATGGATTGATTATTGGTATTGGTGCCTGGTTGGGTACGATTATGCTGTTTAACGTATGGGTTTTAATCTGGCCAAATCAGAAAAAGATCCTGGGTATTGTTGAAGCCAGTGCAGATGAAATTGCCAAGGGTAAATTCGTAGCATTAATGGCATCAAGAACGAATACGTTTCTTTCCATACCCATGATCATGTGTATGGTTGGCCAAGGACATGGTCTGCCATTGTAACGATTAGATATAGATAATAAGTTTTGAGCCCGGCTCATGGCCGGGCTTGTTATTTACAGGGACGTAATGTATGCCGTGGGCGCATGGATGCGCAGGAGCGGCGGTTTACAGGGACGTAATGTATGCCGTGGGCGCATGGATGCGCAGGAGCGGCGGTTTCCACGGATGTAAAGTATGTCGCGAGACGCCTATAGGGACATAGGCGGTAGAGAATGTCTGGAACACATTCTCGAGGACGCACGACTGCATGGACCTCGGTATCCCCTTGAGGGGTGTGCGGGAGTTAGAGCGACGCAGGACGCTTACAGGGAAGTAAGTGGAAGAAAATGTCGGGAACATGTTTTCGAAGCCAGAGCCGAGGACGCCTACATGGATGTAGGTGGTAGAACTGCGCCTGGAGCGAGCAGTCGAAATCCGAAGCAACGATTTTTGGAGTCGGATAAGTAACATCCGTTTGGAACATATGTAATGAGAAATGCTTTAATGTCAAATTATCAACCTTTGTCGATTGAGTTTAAAAACGGGTCAGGTGCCTGGCTCAATGATGCTCAGGGGCAACGTTACTTGGATGCACTCAGTGGTCTAGCCGTGTGTGGATTAGGGCATGCACATCCTGCTATACAAGAGGCGATAGCTGATCAAGCCGCGAATTTGATCCATACCTCAAATCTCTATCGCATCCCGTTACAGGAGGAGCTCGCTGAGAAACTGGTTAAACATTCGGGAATGGACAAGGTATTTTTTGGTAATTCCGGTGCAGAAGCAAATGAAGCGGCAATCAAACTGACACGTCTTTATGCAAGAAGTAAGGGAGTCACTAATCCAGTCATCGTCGTTATGGAAAATAGTTTTCACGGTCGGACCTTGGCAACGCTGACGGCAACCGGAAGTGAAAAGGTAAAGAAAGGCTTCGAGCCATTAGTGGAAGGTTTCAAACATATTCCCTATAACAATATTGATGCCTTAAATAAACTGGCAAAGACCAATTTAAATATTGTTGCCGTTATGGTTGAACCGATATTAGGCGAAGGCGGTATTGTCATCCCTAATAAAGGCTATTTAAAAGCCATAAGGACATTTTGTGATCAATACGATTGTTTAATGATTGTTGATGAGATTCAAACCGGAATGTGTCGTACGGGCAAATGGTTTGCTTTTCAACATGAAGCTATCTTGCCAGATGTGATGTCGCTCGCGAAATCATTGGGGAATGGTGTACCAATAGGGGCATGTCTGGCGAGAGGACAGGCGGCAGAATTATTTCAACCGGGTAGTCACGGTTCCACATTTGGTGGTAACCCCCTGGCGTCGAGGGCAGGGTTGGCAGTGATTAATATATTGGAAGAACAAAAACTGGATAAACGTGCCGCTGAACTTGGTGTTCGTTTATTAGAAGGATTTGAGAGGGCATTGACTGATATCAAGGGAATAAAAGAGATTCGTGGTAAAGGGTTAATGTTAGGTATTGAGCTCAAGAAGGATTGTACTGAAATTGTTGAACAGGCGATGAAAGAAAACCTGTTGATCAATGTAACAGCGGGCAACGTGATTCGATTATTGCCTCCTTTAATATTGAGTGATGCAGAAACCGACCAAATTATTTCCAAGTTGAGTGACTTGCTCATAAGATATCTGAGTTGAAGGTAAAATCATGAAATCAAGACATTTTCTAACATTAAATAATTTGAGTCGTGATGAACTGCAATCGATCATCAACCGTGCATCGCAACTAAAACAGCAATTCAAACAAAAAAACTTTAAGACAACACTGGATAATCGTGTGTTGGGAATGATTTTTGAGAAATCCTCGACTCGAACACGCGTTTCGTTCGAGGCAGGGATGGCACAATTGGGTGGCCATGCAATATATCTTGCGCCAACAGGTAGTCAGATAGGTCGTGGTGAACCATTGGAAGATACAGCAAGAGTTTTGTCAAAAATGGTTGATTGCATCATGTTGAGGACCTTCGAACATCACCGTATTGAACGATTTGCATCCTATTCTGATGTGCCTGTAATAAATGGATTATCTGATAGCTACCATCCATGCCAGCTACTTGCTGATTTATTAACGTACTCTGAAGAACGTGGTTCTATTCAGCGTAAAAAAGTCGTTTGGTTGGGTGATGGAAATAACATGTGTCATTCCTATATGAATGCAGCAATAATATTTGATTTTCGTTTGGTCATTGCCTGCCCGGAAGATTTTGACCCGGATTCAGAGATACATGACTCTACAAAAGAATGTGTTTCTATTGAGCGTGAGCCTGAGAAGGCTGTAGAAGATGCCGATCTTGTTGTTACCGATGTTTGGGCAAGTATGGGCCAGGAAGATGAACAGAAACAACGAATGGAAAAGTTTGCTAAATATCAGGTTAATTCAGAATTGATGGCATGTGCAAAAGAGGATGCCTTGTTTATGCATTGTTTGCCTGCACATCGTGGAGAAGAAGTTACAGAAGACGTATTAGAAGGACCTCAAAGCGTTGTTTGGGAGGAAGCAGGCAATCGATTACATTCACAAAAGGCATTGTTGGAATTTTTTTTAACCTAGAAGTCCCCTTATAATGAGTAATATTTCAGAATCACTTTTTGGGTGTTCACAAAAACGCCGGGAGCGTTTTTGGGCAGCTTTGCTGCTCGAAGAGCAAAAACCATGGATGGTTTTTGTCCAATTAAGTCCTTATATTTGTCTCGATTGTATTTGTTTATAAAATTATGCATTTTTTGTTGAGTAACGATGATGGTTACCAGGCCATCGGATTGTCTGCCTTGGCTGAAGTACTCAGTGATTTGGGAAAGGTAACTGTTGTTGCTCCTGATCGAGATCGTAGTGGTGCCAGTAATTCATTAACACTGGATGCGCCCCTTCATGTTAAACAAGATGATCGTGGTTTTTATTACGTTAACGGCACACCAACTGATTGTGTTCATTTAGCAATTACAGGCTTGTTAGACGAAGAACCTGATATGGTAATCAGCGGCATAAATTCAGGTGCAAATCTTGGCGATGATATTCTTTATTCTGGCACTGTGGCTGCGGCAATGGAAGGACGCTTTCTTGGTTGTCCAGCAATAGCGTTTTCGCTTGCTGGGGAAAGACCGGTTGACTTTGAATCCGCAGTTATTGTAGTAAAAAAAATTATTAAATCACTAATGCAGCAATCGTTAAATGATGTGCTATTAAATATAAATATTCCCGATATTGAGCACGATCAAATAAAAGGTTTTGCAGTTACACGTTTAGGTAATCGCCACAAATCAGAGCCAGCACAGGCAGCATTTGATCCAAGAGGCCGGAAAGTCTATTGGGTTGGACCTGTAGGACCAGAACTTGATGCAGGTGAAGGTACAGATTTCCATGCGATACGATCTGATAAGGTTTCAATAACCCCATTACAGATGGATTTAACACGGCATCTATCATTACAAACCATGTCAGAATGGATAGAGGTACTCAATTAATGATTGTTGACCATAATGGTATAGGCATGACGTCACAGCGTACGCGTAACCGTCTCGCAAATGCATTGATAGATATGGGTATACAATCTGAAGTTGTTCTTGACGCTATACGTAATACCCCCCGTCACCTTTTTGTCGATGAAGCCATTGCAAGTCGGGCGTATGAAAATACGGCACTCCCAATCGGTTTTAGCCAGACAATTTCACAACCTTATATCGTTGCGAAAATGACTGAAGCCTTAATAGAAGACAAGAAACTAATAAACGTTTTGGAAATTGGAACAGGTTGTGGATACCAGACGGTTATTATGGCGCAATTTGCCCAACGTATTTATACAATTGAGCGAATAAATGGACTGTTAATTCGTGCGCGTGAACGTTTTCAAAAATTAGCATATACCAATATTCGGAGTAAACATGCAGATGGTAATATTGGTTGGTCGGCACATGCCCCTTTTGATGGCATCATCGTCGCTGCGGCGCCGATTGGTGTGCCAGATGCATTACTGGAGCAACTAGCCATGGATGGTCGCCTGGTTATTCCAGTTGGCAAGTCCGGTGATCAGAAATTATTATTGATTACCCGTACAGAAGAAGGGTATGAGAAAAAATTTCTCGATTCGGTCAGTTTTGTGCCAATGCTTGGTGGTATTGATACAACATAAAAATGATAGGATGAGTCGTTGTCATAACATTTTATTTGTTTAACCTAGAAACCGCAGCTTGACGCGTTTGCACCGTGAATAATTTACAAAGAACGGCATGTTAAGTGTACTTTTTTTAGGCTCATCTGCGCCGACTAGAAAGCCGTGCATAGTTATGTACAGGACGTACAGTATGCTGGTTTTGCAGGAGCAAAACCCAGCCATTCTATGTAAGGCTTTCGCTGTCAAGCAAATGTGTTTAAAAAACGTGAAATCAAACGTGTAGGCAGTCTCACTCAAAAGGTGAAGTATTGGAATATTGTAAGTATTTAATTCGTAGTATGTTGTATTGGTGTTTGGCCGTTAAACTGCGGTTTCTAGGTTTATTAATTCTTGTCTTACTCCAGGCTTGTGCCGGGACTGGTGTTGCTCCGGTTACAAATCGCGGTGAAGTTAAGGAATCCGCACCAACAGCAACGCAACGCAGTACTAAATTTCAATCTATACCAGTACTTAAATCCACGAGCAAAGACAAATCTGGCTATCATATCGTTAGCAAAGGTGACACGCTATATTCAATCGCATGGCGTTACAATTTTGATTACAAAGAGATAGCAAGCTGGAACCGGATTAATCCACCATACATCATCTATCCAGGGCAATTTATCCGTTTAAAACCGATTTCTAAAAAGAAAGCTGTACCATTAAAACCGGATAAAGTTGCTAAAAAAACACCCTCCAAAGCGCTACCCGAAAAAGCACCAAAACCAATTCAGAAAAAAATAGATAGTGCCGCTAATAAACCTGAGTCCAGGCCTGATTTACTTAAAGGCCCGGTCAAATGGTCCTGGCCAACCAATGGAAAATTAGTTAAATCGAATTCGCCGACATCAAAGAAAGGAATCGATATTTCAGGAGCGTCAGGTCAGACAATTAAAGCAGCTGCAGGAGGCGAAGTTGTTTACAGTGGTAGTGGACTTCTTGGCTATGGAAAGCTTATCATCATTAAACATAATGAGACGTACTTGAGTGCCTATGCGTATAACAGCAAACTATTGGTCAAGGAAGGAGATAGAGTGATTGCTGGACAACACATCTCCGAAATGGGAAAGGACCATACGGGTCGTACGGTGCTTCATTTTGAAATACGTCGGAATGGAAAGCCGGTAAATCCAACCAGGCATCTCCCGAAGAAACGCGTCTGAGTAATTAAGCATCGGTAAATGTATGAAAGACGACAATACAAGTTCAAAATCAGACTCAGAAGATAGTGATATTGACAAAGGTCAGTTAACTGATGATGCGATAGAAGATATAAAAGAACCTGAAGATATTAAAAAACAAGATTCCAAAACCCAAATAAAAGAAGTTGAAACAGCATCTATTCCAGCAGGTGATCTGGATGCAACCCGTTTATATCTGAATGAAATCGGTTTTTCCCCTTTATTAAGTGCAGAAGAAGAGGTTTATTTTTCACGTAAAGCATTAAAGGGTGATGAAAGCGCAAGAAAACGCATGATCGAAAGTAATTTACGTCTTGTCGTAAAAATTGCGCGCCGTTATATGAATCGTGGACTGGCTCTTCTTGACCTGATTGAAGAAGGTAATCTTGGTCTGATTCGCGCGGTTGAAAAATTTGATCCGGAAAAAGGGTTTCGTTTTTCAACTTATGCGACCTGGTGGATAAGACAAACTATTGAACGTGCGCTAATGAATCAGACCCGTACGGTACGTTTGCCAATTCATGTTGTAAAAGAAATTAATATTTATTTGCGAGCAGCACGTAAACTTTCACAAACACTGGACCGTGAACCTAGTCCGGAAGACGTTGCTGAAATGCTCGATCAACCCATAGATGCTGTGAAGCGTATGCTAGGACTAAATGAGCGTGTAACATCAGTTGATTCCCCCAGTCCCTATGACTCTGAAAAATCCTTATTAGATACTTTGCCTGATGAGCAAAACCCTGATCCATCTTTGTTGCTGCAAAATAGTGATGTACAGGAACATATCGATACCTGGATGAGTTTGCTTAGTGATAAACAATGTGCAGTTGTTGAACGTCGTTTTGGATTACATGGCAGGGAGGTTGCTACCCTGGAAGAAATTGGTAATGAATTAGGTGTTACTCGAGAACGAGTTAGACAGATCCAAATAGAGGCAATTAAACGATTACGGCAAATACTGCATAGAGAAGGATTTTCGCTCGATACACTGAATATGGAAAACTAGATATCAGGTAAAAACAAACAGGCAACGACATTTCGGCCTTCATTAATCAATAAATTATAACTTCGACATGCGGCACCAGTATCCATTATTTCTAAGCCGATATTTTTTGAGGTGACGTAAGAAATCAATTCCAGATTTGGAAAACTTGGCTCTCTACCTGTGCCGAGTAATATGATTTCTGGTTGCCATGAAATTATTTGGTCCAGATGTTGCAATGCAAGATTTTGATAAGCGTTTACTGACCAGTTTTCAATTAAACGATCTTTTGAAATAACTATATTTGATTTAATTAATTGGTTTTTTAATTTAAACGAGTCGTCAGAATAGGAAATAATTTTGTTAGAAATGGAATTTTCGCTATCAAGTTCGATCTTCATCGATTTTAATGTCCAGTTTATTAGCTAAATTATAATTATATTGCAGTTAGATAATAATAGAACAGGAGGTAAGCAAAAGTGAAAATAATATTAATAGGGCCACCGGGTGCTGGTAAAGGTACCCAGGCAAACTTTATAAAAGAAAAATTTAATATTCCACAGATATCAACAGGCGATATGTTACGTGCTGCAGTGAGTGCAGGTACTGATTTAGGACTTGAAGCAAAAAAGGTTATGGATGCGGGTGGATTGGTATCAGATGAGTTAATACTTGGTTTGGTAAAGGAACGTATTAACAAAGATGACTGTAAAAACGGCTATCTATTTGATGGTTTCCCACGGACGATTGCACAGGCTAATGGTATGGCTGCATCTGGTATAGAGGTTGACTATGTTGTTGAAATAAAAGTAGAAGATGAGTCCATAATCAAACGTATGAGTGGTCGAAGGGTACATTTGGCTTCGGGCCGAACATATCATTTGGAATTCAATCCTCCAAGGGTTGAAGGCAAGGATGATGAAACAAGAGAAGATCTAATACAACGAGATGATGATCAAGAAGAGACAGTTAGAAAACGTTTGGATGTTTATCATGAACAAACATCACCATTAATAAATTTTTACACTGAACTATCAAATCAAAATGGTTCAAAGATTAAATATGTAAGCGTAAATGGAATGCAAGATGTTAAAGATGTAATGCAAGATATCACCTTGCAATTAACATAGTTTTTTAGTTTTATACTTCTAATAAACATTATTTGTTGCATAAATAACGATGAAAAATGCATTAATTATGAAAACAACAAACATTAATATATAAAAAGTTATAGAAAAAAGATAAAACATGTCTATAATTGTTTGCGTGTATGTTTAATGTGATGTATATAAACGTTTTGTTAAATTAAATATTCTATTTCGTTTCTAGGGGAGTCTCTAACCATGGCAAAGAAAAAGGCAAAGAAGAAGACTGCAAAGAGAAAGGCAAAGAAGAAGACTGCAAAGAGAAAGGTAGCCAAGAAAAAGGCTAAGAAAAAGGTAGCCAGAAAAAAGGCCAAGAAAAAGGCCAA
>CAYMPA010000050.1:0-6805 GCA_964392105.1 uncultured Enterobacteriaceae bacterium | reverse complement strand
AAAAAGGCCAAGAAAAAGGCCAAGAAAAAGGCCAAAAAAAAGGCTAAGAAAAAAGCCTCCAGGAAAAAAGCCTCCAGAAAAAAGGCCAAGAAAAAGGCCAAGAAAAAGGTAGCCAGAAAAAAGGCCAAGAAAAAGGCCAAAAAAAAGGCTAAGAAAAAAGCCAAGAAAAAGGCTAGAAGAAGAACCAAAAAAAAATAATAAGCAGAAGATGACGCCTGGTCAGCGTGATAAACAACGCAGAGAAAAAGCCAGGGCAGTCATTGAAGCAAGAAAAAAGCGCCGTAAGGCGTTAGTTGAGCAGTTGCTGAAGTCTGCATGATTTTTATATGCAGACCAGGTTGCGAGTCTCTCTAAAAACACTGATAGGCCCCGTTTACGGGGCCTTTTTATTTACATGGATGTAATGTCAGGATTTTTGTTCCAGACAAATCCTAAGTACCTACATCCATGTAGGCAATACCGGTTTCGCCTAAAGCGCCTACTTTTGGTGCAGGAGCAAAAACCGGTGTTATGTTCATGGATGAACTGTATGTCGCGGGCGCAGGAAGCGCAGGAGCGAAGATGATCATGAATGAACCTTCAGGATTCTTGTTGCAGACGAATCCTGAATACCTACACACCCCTCAAGGGGGTACCGAGGTCCATGTAGGTAATGTCGCATAATGGAATAATTAATAGAAATTGTTACTCAATAGCACGATTTCATGCCCAAAAAACGAAAATCATCCCGAAAACGAAATATTAAGCGTAAGAAAAATAACAAATCCTTTGCTAAGCAATGGTTGGCTCAAATAATTGTAATATTTGGCTGTGTATTTTTGTCTTATTGTGTATTGATTGATTTTCAAATCAGAAAAGAATTTGAAGGGAAACGTTGGTCAGTTCCAGCCAGAGTTTATGCGCAACCACTGGAACTATATGCAGGACGGGATTATGACCAAAAGTTATTAATAGAAAGATTAAAAAATGCAGGTTATCAATCTGTTTCAATATTAACAGGACCTGGTCAATTTCGTAGTCGTGCTTCTGCAATAGAAGTATACACACGGCAATTTCATTACTGGGATGGGATCGAGCGAGCAAGAAAGATACGGATTAAAATCAGTAATCAACGAATCAATACAATTTCAGAGTTAGATAACGGACAAACCGTCCAGATTATAAGATTAACTCCCATGTTAATCGGAAAAATATTCCCCTTACATGATGAAGATCGCGTGCTTATTGATTTTGACGAAATACCTGGATCTCTCATTAAGGCATTAATCGCCGTAGAAGATAGAAATTATTTTGATCATTTCGGAATAGACCCTAAAGGTATTTTACGGTCGATATTTGTCAATCTATTGGCAGGTAAAGTGGCTCAAGGCGGTAGTACACTGACGCAACAATTAATCAAAAATATGTTCCTTACTCGCGAACGGACGTTTTCACGCAAGATTAATGAGATGTTAATGGCGTTAATGCTTGAATATCATTATTCGAAACAAAATATTCTTACAGCATATGTCAATGAGATCTATTTGGGTCAAAATGGCATGCGCAGTATTCATGGTTTTGGTACTGCTGCAGAGTTTTACTTTTCCAAACCACTTGGGGAATTAAATATTGCAGAAATTGCATTACTGGCTGGAATGATAAAAGGAGCATCCTACTATAATCCACGTAAGCACCCTGAAAGAGCATTAGATCGCCGCAATCTGGTACTGAGTTTACTGCAACAACAGGAGTTTATCAGTGCTTCAGATTTCAAGTCAGCATTGTCAACATCATTAAGTGTTACCGAAAAGCCAAATTGGAGTAGTGCAAAGTATCCCGCATATATTGAACTGGTCAGGCGTCATTTGAAGCGTGATTATCGTATTGATGATCTTAGAAACGAAGGTTTACAAATCCATACCACATTAGATATTGATAAGCAGGAAACAACACAGAAAAGTGTTCAATCAAGTTTGTCGAAATTAGATAAGGCAAAAGGGTTTAAATCAGGGACGCTTCAGACAGCCCTGGTTATGGTTGAACAATATAATGGTGAAGTGCTTGCATTAATAGGTAACAGAAATATGGATAAAAATTCGTTTAATCGTGCCCTTGATGCAAGGAGACCTATTGGCTCTCTGGTTAAACCAGCAATCTACATGACAGCCCTGGATCAGGCCTCAAAATATCATGTTTTAACGTCAATAGATGATTCATCTCTCGTTTTAAAACAGGCAAATGGAAAACGCTGGGTACCAAAGAATTATGATAATACGACACATGGGAAAGTACCTTTAAGCAGGTCAATCGCCAAATCGTATAATATCTCAACGGTACGACTTGGTATGGCACTGGGACTGGAAAATGTAATTCAGACATTAAAAAATCTGGGTGTGTCTTCTTCAATACCTGAATTACCATCAATATTACTCGGTGCACTGAATTTATCGCCCTATGAAGTGACACAAATGTACCAAACCATCGCCAGTGGGGGCTTACAAATTCCATTAAGAACTATTCGTGCTGTGCTGGACAGCGATGGGCAACCAATACGACGATATGATCTTACCGTGCGTGAATACATAAAACCAGAAACAGCATTTTTAACACAATATCTGTTAACAGAAGTTGTGCAGAATGGAACAGCAAAACGACTGACACGTGAACTACCTTCCTTAATGCCGTTAGCAGGTAAAACCGGGACAACTAATGCATTGAGAGATAGTTGGTTTGCTGGTTTCGGTGACCGATTATTGGCAGTAGTCTGGGTTGGACGCGATGATAATCGAACAACTAAACTCACGGGTTCTACCGGTGCAATGCAAATATGGCTCGATATTATGAAGAAATTAAAGCCTGAACCATTAACCTTGATAGAACCGGATGGAATTGAATGGCGGGTTTATCCTGATATGAGTAATTCGGGCAACACATGTGTTCAGACTAAGGCCTATCCCTTTATTAAGAAATACGCGCCTGAACATATTGATTGTTTTTGAATTAATATCGGTTAATAGCCAGGTTCTTAAGAAAAACAAACAGTTTGAAAGACATAAAAGCCACAGACGCCTACAGGGAAGTAGGTGGTAGAAAACGTATGGAACAGGTTTTCAAGAGCACAGAGAAGAGCAAAAAAACTAAATCAATAAAACATGTAAAATCAAGTATGCATTAATGAATGCTTGTCCTGTTTTGTAATATTTAATGCTTTTCTATGTGCACTCTGTGGAAAATTAATATATTGATTAGACTGGCTCTATGGATAAACAAAATATTTATTTATTAACAATAATTTCGTGTTTGATGGCTTGTGCAGAACAACCGGCAAAGTCGGTTGAACTGGTCCCGGTAGAGGAACGAAATGTCCCGGTTATAACTAATGAAACTGTATCAGCTAAACCTGAAGTAGTTCCTGCCAAGGGAAGCAAAGAAGTAGATAAACAGAAAGAATTGGTCATTATTGCATTGCTTGATGATGCCGATGCTTTTGCCGGTAAAGGGCAGAGTGAAAAAGCTGCTGCAACGATAGAACGTGCACTCCGTATCGAGCCAAAAAATGCAATGTTGTGGCATCGTTTGGCTGTTGTTAGGTTACAACAACAAAAATGGCGACAAGCTATTGCAATGGCAAAAAAATCCAATGCTTTAGCAGCAAACAATAATAAATTAAAATCTGAAAATTGGAGTGTGATTGCTACTGCCTATGAGAAGCTGGGTAATAAACAAAAAGCAAACGAAGCAAGAAATAAACAGATTGATCAGATTTGATGCTGCGGCATTTTACCTTTGATGATATAGGCAAAGGCAATAACTTCAGCGATAGCCACATAAAGTTCTCCTGGAATTTCTTCGCCTAATTTTAATCTTGCTAACTGGTTTACAAGATCAGATTCTTCATGAATTGGAATATCATGCTCTATTGCCAAGGCAATTATTTCTTCAGCAAGGTCACCAGCGCCTTTTGCTGAAATAGTTGGTGCTTTTACACAGTCGTAAAACAGTGCAACTGCCTTTTTTGGTTTTTCAGATGAATCATTCATCCTAGAATCCTTAGTTGGACCCGTTTGACTGTGCGTTTTTCAAACTCAGTTGCGCCGACTAAAAAGCTGCGCATAGTCGTTCTACGTAAGGCTTTCGCCATCAAGTAAATGAGTTTGAAAAACGTGCAGTCAAATGGGTAGGCAGAGTTATCTAATAGGTGGTCACCTAACACATTATAACGTACTATTTTGAAATAAATCATCATGATTTCGGGTCGGTCAACTGAGGAATCTAGGATCATACTGTGATATTAATCAGGTTGTTACCAGGGAGTTGGTTCTCTTGTTCGACGGGATTTTCTTCCAGGCACACAATCTTGCCAGGGGATAAACCACATTTTTCCATTTTCTTACTGAGAAGCAATAAATTGTTATCAATAAGTCCATTTAGTATTTCATTTTCAGACCATAGAATGGCACTTACTTCTTTATCTATCATCGATAACCTTGCAGATACAGATCCTATATTTTCAAAGTTAATTTTCAGTTTCACCGTCCATAATTGTTCTTCATCATTTCCTGATTTTGAATTCCTGTCGGCCTGAATATCGAGTTTTAGTAAATCAATATTCTGTTTATCTTTAATTGGCATCTCAATTGACCAGGTTGGAAATTGATTATCTTGTGTAACGATTGCCTTAGATTGATTTACCTCTATTCGTGCAATAGATGATTCTATTTGTTTGCTGATTGTTTCAATATCAACTTTGGAACCCATTTCAATTACGCGAGCTGTATTTTCTGTTCGTGTTTTTGTATTTATCGTTGAATTATTAGCCGTTTCGAATAATGGAGTAACATGGCCTTGTTTAATAAAGTTGTTAATTGGGCTTTTTGTAGCCTGCTTATATTTATTTATTAATTCAGAAAGTTGTAACAGATTAGTTTTGAGATCTTTTACAATACTCTGATGGTTTGATTGAGTTTTTGCTTGTAATTGTTTATTTGGTTCCTGTTTCCTGGCTGTTTCAGTCATCAACTTTGATTCAAGAAAGATTCCTGAATCTTTTATTGCAGCTTTTAAACCTGCTTCATTTTTCAAGTTAGCTTTTGCTGGCAAGTGCTCAATAAGCTTTTTAAGCTGCTGTTCTATCGGTGCAGGTAAGACTTTAATTGCATCCCAGACATTATTTGAAACCTGATTTAATATGCTTGTTAATTTGTCCATGCCAGCTTGTTTTGGCATGTTTTCCCTAAGCAATTGTTGTCTGATTTCATGTATTAATTTTGAAGTGTCATGTTGTAGAACGCGAAGGACAACAGGATTATCTTGTTTTTCCACGACAAGCTTTAATTGTGCACCAACATTAATTGGCTTACCTGAAGTAGTTTTTGCCTCAATTTGTTGATTATTGATTTGCAAAATCAATGTGTTTACTGAGAGACGCTCAGTAACAGTGGCGGACAGAATCTGCCCAAGCAACCACTGGGATATTTGTGTGTTTGTCGCTTTTAGAGGTAGTGAGGCAGATAATAATGTTGCTTGAATATCCATACCTTTAAAGCGTCAATTTGGCATGAAACTTGACTTATTCTTTTGACCTAGAAACTTTAGTTGAACGCGCTTGAGTGTGCGTTTTACAGTTTCAGTTGCATCGACTAGAAAGCCGAACATAGTCATTCTACGTAAGGCCTTCTCCGTCAAGCATAATGAGCCTGTAAAACGTGCAATCGAATGCGTAGGCGGTCTCACTAAATAAGTGAAGTATTGAAATATTATAAGATATTAATTTGTAATGCATTTTTCTGGTTTAATGCCGTTTAACTGAGGTTTCTAGGTTTATATTTATTGCAATGGAGAAATAGCTTGGCAAAACGAAGATTATGGTTTGTAAGGAGAAATGGACAGATAAAAGGGCCATTTTTACCTGCACAAATTACGAGAAATATTCTGCTTGGCCGATTATGTCCTGATGATGAATTGAGCTCGGATGAACATAATTGGCAACAAATTGCCAGGCATCGGGAACTCTATCCTGACGTCATGCAAGAGACTCCTGTCGATAATGAAAAAGTAGAAATTGCCAAAATGCAGGAAGATGAGCGTGTCTTAGATCAACGAATACAAAAACAAAATATGGCACAAGAACGACGTCGAACCAGAGACAGACGGATGAATGAATCTGACGCTATGTTAGTACATCGTAAACATAGAACAGAGATGAATGTTGCTTATAAAAATAGTGTTAAACGCCCACAAATGCCGATTTTATCTATTTTACTAATGGTGATAGTGATAATTGCCTTTGGCTTTGTTTTAAAGCCTGAAAATCGAAATTTACAATCTGACTGTGCATTACCACCTTCTAAGGGTGTGAATTGGAGTAATTGCAATTTTATTAAGTTAAATGCTGAGAATCAAAATCTCGAATTGGCAATATTAACGGATGCAACACTTAATGAGTCTAAATTATTAGGCGCCAATCTTTCTGGTTCAAATTTGGCTTATGCGGAAATTGCTGAGAGTGATTTAAGTTACGCAAATCTTGAAAGTGTTCGTTTAATTGGTGCGAATTTAAAACATACAGATTTACGCTATGCAAACCTGAAAGATGCCGATCTGTCTTATGCTGATTTAAGTAATGCCTTATTAGCTGGCGCAAATATGACTAACACTCGGTTTGATAATGCTATATGGACAGATGGACAGATATGTAAAAAAGGTTCAATAGGTTCTTGTCGGTCAGCGCAATAGGGTACTTCCGAAGATGGAATTATTTTTATGACTGGTTTTTTGCTCCTGTAAAACCAGCATTGCCTGCTTGGATCTCGGTACCCCCTTGAGG
>CAYMPA010000049.1:4281-17562 GCA_964392105.1 uncultured Enterobacteriaceae bacterium | reverse complement strand
CGTCATTCCCGCCTACGCGGGAATGACGAGGGGGAAGTTGCGGGAATAACGAAGGAGAAGTTGCCGGATCTTCCGGACTATAAGATCAGGTTGAACCCTGTTTTAATAAAGTGTCAGATTAAGTCTGAGCTACTACACTTTATGACTTGCCGAGATGTTGTTTTATTTCAAGGCTGAGCAACAGGGAAGTTGCGAAAGCGCATTGATGCCAGGACGTCATCTATGCGCGGGCCGTTATGAAATAAAACAAGGGCGAGGGTATCGCGTAGCGACAAGGCATCAGGGCGGCCTTTCTTTTCCTGGCTTTTCTTTGGCAGCGCAAAGAAAAGCTAATCGCCTTCTGGCGAAACCAAATGTTAAAAAATTATGAATTTTATTGTTTTACTGGATTTCCGTTTCGAGAATCTGTTCCTGACATTCTCTACTACCTACATCCGTGTAGGCGTTCGCGAGAATGATAACCGTATAATGATCTTAAATAAAAAAGCGCCCTAGAAGGACGCTTTAGTTTTTATCTAAAAAAGAAATATTTTTACAATATTTCTTTTAGGACCGCATCCAGACTGTCTTTAGCATCACCAAAATACATACGTGTGTTCTCTTTAAAGAAAAGCGGGTTTTGAACACCGGCATAACCGGTAGCCATACTTCTCTTCAAGACAATCGTTGTATTGCCTTTCCAACATTCCATTACAGGCATGCCAGCGATTGGACTGTTTGGATCTTCCTGAGCAGACGGATTAACAATGTCGTTTGCACCGATGATGAGCGATACATCAACATCAGGAAAATCATCATTAATCTCATCCATCTCATACACGATGTCATAAGGTACTCTCGCTTCTGCCAATAACACATTCATGTGCCCCGGCATACGACCGGCAACAGGGTGTATACCAAACCGTACATTGATTTTCTTCTCGCGTAAGGCTTTGGTAATTTCATTCACCGTATGTTGTGCCTGCGCTACAGCCATTCCATAACCTGGAATAATCATCACTTCTTTGGCATTAACTAAAAGACCTGCAACATCATCAGTCTCAATCGGAATCACTTCTCCTTGCTCTTCATCAGAGCTTGCAACTGCAGTACCTGTACCGGTACCAAAGCCACCGGCAATTACCGAAATAAAGTTTCGGTTCATTGCTCGGCACATGATGTAACTCAGGATGGCACCACTACTACCGACTAATGCGCCAACCACGATTAACAAGTCATTTGAGAGCATGAAGCCGGTTGCCGCTGCTGCCCAACCCGAATAACTGTTCAACATGGAAATAACTACGGGCATATCTGCACCACCAATGGCCATAACCATATGAACTCCAAAGGCGAGGGCGATCGCAGTCATGATCATTAATGGCACCATGCCACCACCAGTTTCTGCCTGATGGACAAACTGATATCCAAACCAGATCGTTGCGATGAGTAAGCCCAGGTTTAACCAGTGGCGTGCAGGTAACAACAATGGACTGCCACTAATCTTTGCGCTCAGTTTACCGAAAGCAATCACTGAGCCTGAGAACGTGATGGCACCAATTAATATGCCTACATAGATCTCGACTTCGTGAATGACCTTATCAACATGAGTAGCGAAGGTAATGGTCTCATCCATAAAGTTGACATAACCCACCAGTACCGCGGCCATACCTACGAGGCTATGTAATATAGCGACCAGTTCTGGCATCTGGGTCATTTCTACCTTTCTTGCCAGGATGCCACCAATCGTGCCACCAATCAGCATGGTGATAATAATGAGATGAAAGTTACTGGTAACTTCAGGACCGAAGACTGTCGCCAGGACAGCGATGGTCATGCCGATCATGCCATAGATATTGCCTTTAAGGGCTGATTCCTGGTGACTTAATCCACCTAAAGTCAGTATAAATAAAATAGTTGCACCTATATAAGACGCTGTTACTAATCCTTCTGTCATGACGGCCCCCTATTTCCTGAACATCTGTAACATACGATAGGTAACAGCAAAGCCACCCGATATGTTGATGCTGGTTATAAGGATGCCAAAGGCAGCAAGTGCAACTAACAAAGTCCCCGATGAGGATATTTGTATCAGTGCGCCGATGACAATAATACTACTCACTGCATTGGTTACACTCATTAAGGGTGTATGCAGTGATGGTGTCACGTTCCAGATCACCATGTAGCCAACAAAACAGGCCAACACGAATACCGTAAAGTGTGCCATGAAAGCTGGTGGAGCGACTGAACCCAGACCAAATAATACAAGAGCACCAATAATTACTGGTAATGCTTGCTTGATGAGTCCTGGTTTTTTCGGTTCTTCAACAACAGCAGGAGCAGTTTCTGCAGGTTTAGCTGCAGGCGCTGCTGATAATTTCGGTGGTGGTGGTGGCCAGGTAATTTCACCTTCTTTAATCACCGTTGCCCCACGGACTGCTTCATCTTCGAAATCAATCGTAATTTGACCATCCTTTTCAGGGGTCATGTCAGTTAGTAAATGACGAAGATTAGTTGCATAGAGTTGACTGGATTGTGTTGGTAAACGGCTTGGTAAATCGCTGTATCCAATTATAGTTATGCCGTTATCCGTTACTGTCACATCATGCGGAACGGTTAATTCACAGTTTCCACCTTGTTCGGCAGCCAGATCAACTATCACACTACCGTTCTTCATGGACTTAACCATGTTGGCAGTAATTAATTTGGGTGCAGGTTTGCCAGGAATAAGGGCTGTTGTGACGATGATATCAACTTCTTTGGCTTGTTCGGCAAACAGTGCCATTTCTGCCGCGATAAATTCATCACTCATAGTCTTGGCATAACCGCCTTCACCACTACCGTCTTCTTCAAATTCCAACAGCAGAAATTCTGCGCCCATACTCTCGACCTGTTCTTTTACTTCAGGCCGGGTATCAAAAGAGCGGACAATAGCACCAAGGCTATTAGCCGTACCAATTGCTGCAAGACCTGCAACACCGGCACCAATGATCAGTACTTTTGCTGGTGGGACTTTACCTGCGGCAGTAATTTGGCCTGTAAAGAACCGACCAAAATGATGAGATGCCTCGATGATGGCTCGATAACCCGCGATGTTGGCCATGGAGCTGAGCGCATCCATCTTCTGTGCACGTGAGATACGTGGAACACTATCCATTGCCAAAACATTGACCTTTTTGGCGGACAGTCTATTCATCAGGTCTTCATTTTGAGCAGGCCATAGAAAACTGATTAATGTCTGGCCCTCTTTGAGAAGTTCTGTTTCATCGATATTCAGGTCTGGATGGAATTCAGGAGCACGGACCTTGAATATGATGTCTGAGGATTCCCATAATGTTTTGGTGTCACTGATTATTTCAGCGTCAGCTTCTCGATAAGCATCATCTGAAAAGTTAGCTGAGACACCGGCCCCGGATTCTACTGCAACGGTATATCCGAGCTTTTGTAGCCATTTCATCACTTCGGGTGTTGTTGCAACGCGTTTTTCACCCGGGTGTATTTCATTTGGCACGCCGATCTTCATCGTGTGTACCCTCCTTGTTTTTGGATATTACTAATTGGAAATAATTATTCGTATAAAAACCGCGACAGATGCTATCACGATTATGAATTCAAGTCATAGCCGGAGATTGCCTGCATGGATGAAGTTCTACCTCTTGCGACATACGAACGCTGTAGACATTTAAGTCTCTGTACATCGCCACTCGAAAACTCGTTCCAGACGTTTTCTACCACCTACATCCGTGTAGGCGTCCTGCGCGCACCCTCAAGGGGATATCTAGATCCATGCGTACGCGGCATTGCCTACAGGGATGTAGGTACTTAGGGTTTGCATGGAACACAAATCCTGACAGTCCATCCATGGACATCGCCGTTCCTGTGCGTCCATGCACCCGCGGCATACAGTCCCATCCATGGACATAAAAAACCCGGTATTTAGCCGGGTTTTAGTAGATTTTGAGCTAAATTGGGTATCAATCTTCCCCAGCAAATGCTCCAAGTAAGTGCAATAAGCTGGTGAAAAGATTGTAAATTGTGATGTAAAGTCCCACTGTTGCCATGATGTAGTTGGTTTCTCCACCATGAATCATTTCACTGGTTTGATACAGGATAAAACCTGACATCAGGAGCACAAACATGGCAGAGACAGCCAATGACAGGGCAGGGATGCTGAAAATCAATGCACCAATACCAGCCAAAAATGCAACCAGTACACCGACCATGATAAATCCACCCATGAAACTAAAGTCTTTGCGCGTGGTTAGTGCATAACCAGAGAGTCCCAGGAAGATTGCACCAGTTCCGCCTAAAGCAGTCATAACCAGCTGCGTACCATTAGAAAACATCGTGATATAAGCACTGATGATTGGCCCCAGGGTGAGGCCCATAAAGCCCGTTAATGCAAAAATGGCTGCGAGTCCCCAGGCACTGTTACGTAGAGATGAAGTCAGGAACAATAAACCAAAATATCCTGCCAATGTGATAAAGACTCCAGGGTGAGGAAAGTTAAACACCATGGATAAACCGGCTGTAAATGCACTGAACAACAATGTCATTGATAACAGCGTGTAGGTATTACGGATTAATTTATTAGTTGCCAGTACAGATTCGACCGGGCGGGCAACTGCATATGGGGTTTGACTCATTTAATTACACCTCGTTATTGAAACAATATCTATTATGTAATGCTTTGACCAACAAATATCAAGCTTTGTTTCATGAAATTATCTTTAATTTCAATTATATCTTTCAGCTTTTCCGGCTGTCCATGATCATGTATCCTCTCGCAGCTTAAATCACGACATGGCGACATACCTGGTTTATCGTTTTGAGACCCATATTACGGAGAGGTGAGTTGAAACCGATTCTGAAAGAATCGCAGTTCAACGAACGCTGAGGGCAGGAGCCCGAAGCCGTGTCACTTAGCGAGGTAGGGATAACCGAGCTTAGTGACCAAGGTTAGTATGTTAGTTAATTTAACATGCTGATGAATTAAAAATTCGGAGAGGTGGCAGAGTGGTTGAATGCACTGGTCTTGAAAACCAGCAAGGGTTAGTAGCCCTTCCAGGGTTCGAATCCCTGCCTCTCCGCCACTATCAAGCGAAGAATATTGTATTTGCTGTTTGACGCTGAAGATTCACAATGAATTAACCTTGCCAGTGAACTGGTAACCCAGATTTCGGATAGTACGGATTAATTTTGGCTGGGCGGGGTTGGTTTCAAGCACCTTCCGTAATTTGCCGATCAGTACGTCTACACTCCTGTCTTCCGGCTGCCATTCCCGGCTTGACAGTTTTTGCAGGATCTGGTCGCGGCTTAATACGTGACCGACGTTATGTACCAATATCTCAAGTAATTTAAATTCGATTGAGGTCAGGTCTATCTTATCACCAGTCGGGGCCTTAAGTTCAAAGGTGTCCGCGTTCATCTGCCAACCATTAAACTGAACTATATTTTCTGCGTCATCGGACGCTTTATCATCTTTATCATCTTTATTATTGGTGGACAGACGACGCAATACGCTATGGATCCGCGCCAGCAGTTGCCTGTTGTCAAATGGCTTGGTGATGTAATCGTCAGCACCCACCTCCAGGCCGACAATAGTATCAACATCATCATCCTTAGCGGTCAATATGATAATACCGGTACCGGGTTTTTTTACGCGTAATTCACGTGCCAGCGTAATACCATCCACATCCGGTAACATGATGTCGAGTAAGATTAGATCGGGCTGGTTAACTTCGTAATACTGCCACATGGCCTTACCGTCGGAAACAGAGCTAACATGATATCCTTCATGTTGCAGATAACATTCCAGTGATCGACAGATCCGTTCGTCATCATCGACTATGAGTAAGTGTGCAGATTCAGAGATGGTTCTGTCGTTTTGATTTAGTTGTACCTTCACGGATTTCCTTTCGCCCCCGTATCCGTTGGAGAAATCAAGTATAAATGAAATAACATACTATATGTAATCTATATTCAGACTTGATTTGGATTAGAATACATTTTCATAAACCCTGTTTAATAACTTATCGTGAATCGTCTGCCAGGTTTAAAATATAATATTCGAGGCAAATTAATATTAAGGCTTAAATAGCATGTCGTTAAACGCAGTGCACAAGGAAAGGTTTATAATTCTCCTGTCTGTCCTTATTGCCATGACGGGACTGGCGTTTGATCTCTCTATGCC
The DNA here is from genome assembly GCA_964392105.1 of uncultured Enterobacteriaceae bacterium. Taxonomy (GTDB): domain Bacteria; phylum Pseudomonadota; class Gammaproteobacteria; order Eutrophobiales; family Eutrophobiaceae; genus UBA7359. Next base: position 11,390 of record CAYMPA010000049.1, on the reverse strand, counting down.
ACTTGGGGTTGCAGCAGGTGTTCCTTACATTGCTCTGGTGCTCATCGCACAGTGGTCTCCCTGGAGGACATACATTTATCATATGGCTGTGTTGGGTACGGTCTTGACTATAGTGGGTTATCTGGCTTCTCCTGCCGGTGATATCCCCTGGGTGGTAGCAACCAACCGGGCACTTGCCATCTTTGCTATCTGGGTGACGGCGTTATTGTGTTCCCGTATCCAGAAAGACGAAGCAACTCTCGGGGCTGTGATCAATACAGCTGCGGATGGCATCATCAGTATTGATGAACAGGGTGTGATTCGGTCTTTTAACCAGGCAGCCGGTTCTATATTCGGTTATACAGCGAAACAGGCAATAGGCAGCAATGTATCGATACTGATGCCATCACCGGAAAGGGAAAAGCATGATGGCTATATTGAGCAATTTATTAACACGGGCGAAAAACATGTTATCGGCGCAGGTCGCCGGGTACAAGCCCAGCACAAGGACGGCCACGTCTTCCCGATATATCTTAGCGTGAGCCAGGCACTTCAGGGTCGACACACTACCTTTACCGGGATTATTCACGATCTGACCGATGAAGAAGCAAGGGAAACGCAATTACGGCACCTGTCGTATGTAGTGGAGCAAAGTCCCATATTGATTGTCATTACGAATGCAGCTGGCAATATTGAATATGTTAATCCGCGCTTTAAACAATTAACAGGGTACCAGGAGGAAGAGGTGCTTGGAAAGAACCCGCGCATACTGAAATCCGGCCACACCCATGATGATGTCTATAGACAATTGTGGAGTTCGATAGCCAGTGGCGATATCTGGCGTGGTGTTTTACAAAACCGGAAAAAAAACGGAGAGCTGTTCTGGGTATCCACCACGATATGTCCGGTAAGCAATCAGGATGGAGAAATTGACCACTATATCGCACTCAGTGAAGACATTACCCATCTGCGGGAAAAGGAAAACATGCTGACCCATGCCATGAAACTTGAGGCAGTGGGACGTATGACCAACGGCATTGCGCATGATTTCAGAAATTTACTCACTGTCATCCTCGGTAATCTGCAACTCCTGCAGGAAGGTATCATCCAGAAAGACAGTGAACTTATCGACGACGCCCTGTCTGCAGCAAGTGATGGATCAGATCTGATTAAGCGATTACTGGCATTCTCTCGCCGTAAGGAACAGATCATACAGGCGATAGATGTCAACGCGTCTTTGCAGGATCTACAACGTCTCTTACAGAGAACGGTTAATGATAACGTCAACATTTCGCTGGTATTGACAGAAGTGCCCATCACCGTAAAAGCTGACCCCACGCGGCTGGAAAGTGCCATTCTAAATTTGGTGATAAACGCCCAGGATGCTATGCCGGAAGGAGGTGAACTGACAATTACTACCGGCATCGTCAAGATAAAAGATCAGAAATTGACAGATATTAAAGATATCCATCCAGGCAATTATGTCACAATCAGTGTCATGGATAATGGTGTTGGCATGAACGAGGAGATCCGGCGGCATGCTCTGGAAGCATTCTACAGTACCAAGGCCAGTGGTACCGGTCTTGGGCTGAGCATGGTAAATGATTTTATAAATGTCTCAGGTGGCGCAATAGACATAGAAAGCAGTCCCGGCGGTGGCACTACCTTTACCCTGTGGTTACCTGTCGTCAAGGCGATTGGCAAAAATAAAACAGAAACAGAAACTGAAATAATAGATAGCTTGCCTACCGGGACAGAGACTATCCTGTTGGTTGAAGACAGTTACAGGGTACGCGTTTTTGCCAATCGTATATTGACACACTTGGGTTACCACATCGTGGAGGAGGCAGATGCAACGGAAGCGCTGGAATACATCCGGCACCATGAAGATATCGATCTGCTGTTTACTGATATTGTCATGCCCGGAGATATGGATGGCATTGGTCTCGCAAAAAAGGCTTGTACACAGCTGCCATCGTTAAGAGTACTTCTTACCACTGGCATGGTTTCTCATGCAGATGATCATAGAAAACCTGTCATGGACTATCCACTACTAGCCAAACCCTATACCGCGAAACAACTGGCGCAGTCTATCCGCAACATACTCGATACTGGTCAATTAACAGACTGAGTTGTATCCCCGTTGACAGCAAATGACGCTGTCATTCATCAAGCTGTAAACATCCCTTATCGGTGACTACTAAAATCACTGCTTTTTAAAAATAATTACAAAAAATTACCTGCCGTTACATCACATTACCTGCAGATTACATTCGCTTGTTATTGTTTCAATAATTAAAGGGGTCACTTGTGGCACAAACAACTACTTGGCTGCTAAAGAATATGAAACAAGGGAGACTGCTGGTGATTGTAGATGATGCAAGGGTATCACGCTTGATCTGTCACGTTGCAGAGCGGTTTGAGATGTCATGCCTTGCCATTAACAAGACTGATGATATCAGCGCAGCCTACAAAAAATCCAGGCCGGATGTCATCTTACTGGATCCAGAGCCATGCGAAACACAAGGAAACAATGTGTTGCGCAAACTGGCAAAAGAACATACCGATGCCGCAATCGTATTGACCAGCGGCAGTCTCGATCAAACAGGGGAGTTGGCGGATCTGGGTGATTCGCTTGGCCTTAACATGGCTGGTGTCCTGCCCGATGTCTTTGATGCGGACACCCTGAAACAGGAATTTATTTCGATTTTCCAGCAGGTTGGTCAACAACTTACGGGTAAATCTGACCCCGATATATTGGGTAACGATGTAAAAACTTTCTGAAATCAAACGGAGGGAGAAAATTATGAAACACATGCAAAAAATATTATTGATGTTTACCACACTGCTCCTTGGGATGGTGTGGGTACTGCCAGCAAATGCAGTTCCATCATTCGCAACACAGACTGACAAGAAGTGTTCCTATTGTCACAATGCCTGGCCGCAATTGAACCAAAAGGGCAGGAAATTCAAGGAAGGGGGATATCGATTGCCGGATAGCGATCCAGTGCAACTGGGAGACTATCTGCAGGACCTGGAGAGTTTTCCTGTTTCTGCAATACTGGTTTCACGTCCTTACGATAAAAAAGAGCATGGCGATACCAATAATCGCGCCCTTCACGAGGCCGAGGTAATCTTTGCCGGTGGGTTTAACAAATTCTCTGGCTTCTTCGAGTTAGAATCGGAAGATGAAGCTGTTAATGGTTTTGGCCTTGATATTGGGATTCCCCTTGCGCAAATGTCCTATCATCATAACAGGGCGCTTAACATTACCGCCCACTGGGGTGGTCAGTTCTTCACTGATCCCTATGGGTTCCTGAGTGATTCCCTCCGTATGACCGCAGACCACGTCGGCGTAATTGATACGGCATTCGATGGGGCTGATGATGGTGGAAAATTAAGGACTGCACGGCAAAACCTGGGTCTCTGGGGTCGCGTTATGGACAGATTATTCTACAACGTGGCATGGCAAGGTCCAGGGGATGACGGGTCAACTACGGGTAGCGAAGGCAAGAGTGCAAGTAATTATCAAGGTCGTCTTGCCTTTGACATCACAGATGACATCATGATTGGTGGATTTTACGGCACTGGCCAGATGAAAGGACCTAACCGAGACTTTAATCGCTGGGGCATCGATGGCCAGATAGATTATAAAAACCTCCGGATCCAGGCTGCCTTTGTTTCTGCGCAAGACGACAATGCAGCGCAGACGGCCGAGACGGATAACGATGCCTTCTCTGTTCAGGCCTTCTATACCTTCAAGAAGAAGTCAGGCCGGCCGACATTCGTGCCTTTGGTCCGCTATGATTGGACCGAAAAAACGGATGGAACACTGGAAGACGAGCATCTAAACATTCAGTTGAATTACTACGTCACCCAAAACGTCAAGGTCTTTGCCGAGTACTTTCATGAAATAGATGATTTCGGTACGGCAAGAGAGGAAGACCGTCTTAGGTTACAGGCATTTATAGCGTTTTAGAGATTGTCGCAAATGTTTCCTCCTGTTTATCAACGGACAGGGTCTGCGCACAGCAGCCCCTTCCGTTGTTTTTTTCTGAAAGTATTAATTCCGAACCAGGGAGATGAATAATGTTAAAGCCCACATTTACAGTAACTACTCTAGCGGGGATTATCTTTACTCTATCACATGCGAGTATTACGCAGGCAGAGGGTCTTAGCAAGGCCATGATGCTGGCGAATTCATGTGCCGCTTGTCACGGTACCGATGGTAGAGGCAGCAAAAAAATTCCCAAACTCAGGGGAGAGGAGGTCGAAGACATCATCGAGGAAATGAACGGGTTCAAGGAAGGCGGCGATAAGAAGGTTACTGTCATGGAACATATTGCTAAAGGATATACTGACGAAGAAGTCGAGTTGATGGCGAATTATTTCTATGGATTAAAAAAATAAAAGGAGACCAGTCATGAAAAATTTGAATCGTCGCCAGTTTTTGCAATTTGCGAGTGCGGCATCGTTGTGTTTACCACTCGGTTTCCCAAGACTTTCTCTCGCGGCCGGCGGTAATGTAGTCATCGTTGGCGGGGGATTTGGTGGAGCTACCTGTGCCAACTATGTACGCCGTTACAATCAGAACATTGGCGTAACATTGATCGAGCCCAATGCAAAATTTATTACCTGTCCATTCAGCAACACAGTAATAGCGGGTATGAATTCCATGGATTTCATCACTCATAGCTATGACGGACTGAGCAGTAAAAGGCAAGTCAAGATTGTGAACGACATGGTTGTCTCCATCGACCCTGCCGCAAAAAATATAACGACCAAAGGGGGACAATCCCTGACGTATGACCAACTTGTTCTCTCCCCCGGTATTGATTTTCGCTGGGATCAGATCGAAGGCTACGATGAGACGGTTAGCGAAACTATTCCGCATGCCTGGAAGGCTGGACCACAAACACTGTTGTTACGAAAACAGTTAGAGGCGATGACGGATGGTGGTGTTGTGATCATTGCGCCACCGCCAAAGCCGTTTCGTGCCCCACCCGCGCCCTATGAGCGTGCCAGCTTGATTGCACACTACCTGAAGAACAATAAACCTAAATCGAAAGTTTTGATCGTCGATGCCAACGATGATTTTGCAAAACAAGAACTCTTCATGCAAGGCTGGGAGAAACACTATCCAGGCATGATCGAATGGATAAAATCAAGTCAGGTGGTACAGGTAGATGCCGGTGCAAAGACCGTTAAGACCAAGGGTGGTGATTCACATAAGGGCGATGTAATTAACATCATTCCTCCTCAGCAATCAGGGATCATTACCCAGACTGCCGGTCTCACTGATGAAAGTGGCTGGTGCACGGTTGACCAGAGAACCTTTGAATCCGATAAGCAAAAAGGTATTTATATCATTGGTGATTCCTGTGTCGCCGGGGACATGCCAAAAACCGGGTTTGCCGCCAGTAGCCAGGCGAAAGTTTGCGCTGCCGCCGTCGTATCCAGCTTAAGTGGCCAGACCATGCCTGAACCGACGTACAATAGCGCTATCTATAGTTTGATAAACCCGAAATATGCCATTTCCATGGCTGCTGTCTACAGGTTGGAAGGTGGACGTATAACAATGGTGTCACATGGTGAGAGTAGCAAGAAGCGCAAGAAAAAATTTCGCAGAAAGGAGGCTAAATATGCGAATGCCTGGTATAAAGCGATTACCTCAGATGCCTTTGCTAAATAAAACTATAACAACAAGATGGGGAAAGTATGATTAGTAGACTATGGCAACTCCTGACACGTCCCAGCAAGATAGCATTGGGGACTATAATTGCAGTCGCATTTGTTGCAGGTATAGTTTTCTGGGGTGGTTTTCACTGGGGATTGGAACTTACTAATACCGAAAAATTCTGTATTTCATGCCACGAGATGAAAGATAACGTTTATATGGAATACAAGGATACCATTCATTATAGCAACCGATCCGGGGTCAGGGCCATGTGTCCTGACTGCCATGTTCCTAAAGAGTGGGGGGATAAAATTGTCCGGAAGATCAAAGCGTCTAACGAACTACTCCACAAGTTTCTTGGTACGCTTGATACCAGGGAAAAATTTCTCAATCATCGACTTGAATTGGCACAACATGAATGGGACCGCATGAAACAGAATGATTCCCTTGAATGTCGCAACTGTCATGACTATATTAGCATGGATTATGAGGAGCAGTCGCGTCGTTCTGCCATTAAACATAAATCAGGGTTTGAGCAAGGTAAGACCTGCATAGATTGTCATAAAGGAATTGCACATGAGTTACCTGATGAGTATGAGGAAGAAGATGAGGAAGAAGATGATGATGAGGCTTGAGGATTATTTATACCTCATTATGATATCAATACATTCTTGTTAAACATATTCATGGTCGCTTAGGACCTATGCACGGCAATATCGAACGAAGCATTTCTGTTTCTATCATCAGCTTGTTTCTGTCTGGGACACTATCCAGTGAACCGGTAATAGTTGTTACAGAGAGTAGCAGTCCAACATCCGTCGTATCGGAACCGGCTACAGTTGAGACATCTCCGGGAAAGAGTAGCAAACCAACATCCGTCGTATCGAAACCTACAAGGGTGCAGCGCACACAACTGGTCGACACCGGTAAAGGAAAAATACTGTTGTTGGTGCGGGCGAAGTTTTCCTGGGCGTGGCGCAACACGGGACGGGCGCTGGAGGAGATTGGGCTCATTGTGGATGATAAAGACCGCCGCAGCGGCATCTATGACATCTTCTATCCTGTTGGCGGAATTGCAGACGGGCAATCTAACAAACAAGACCGGACATTGCTTGAACGTATCGGTTTGACTACCGGTGATGCTGAGTCGAGTCATCGGCACTACCAGATAAAGCTGAAGAAAGGTGATGCAGGCGGGACCCTGATAACAGTCCAGGACCATGAGGGCGATTGGGATAACAGTAAACTCGCTGTATACATCCTGTCCGAACTCCAAAAGCAGTTAAATACCGGTAGCGCTCCTGATAAGGGTCTGGGCGATCAGCTTTGGGCCCTTCTACCCGGTACTTCATCTGCTGAACCGGTAATCGTTGAGACGTCTCCGGCAGAGAGTAGCATTCCAACATCCGTCGTATCGGAACCGGCTACAGTTGAGACATCTCCGGGAAAGAGT
>CAYMPA010000049.1:0-4181 GCA_964392105.1 uncultured Enterobacteriaceae bacterium | reverse complement strand
TAAACTCGCTGTATACATCCTGTCCGAACTCCAAAAGCAGTTAAATACCGGTAGCTGAGAATTAATAACACGGCGAAGCTGATCACCTGATTTCAACTCATTTCTTTACGAATAAGCTATCCTTTTTAGATACGGTTACCTAATATTACATCTAAAGACCGGAATCTGATCGAGATAACAATAAAGTCCAGGAGAAGAACCATGGCTAAAAAGAAAACCAGTTCCCCAAAAAAGAAAAAGATAGCTGAAATAGTGGATGCGTATCATGAGCATGATCCAAGGCTGAGAGGAGAGAAAGAGGCAAAGCTGTCGAATAAGCTTTACGAGAAAGAGTTGTTTCGACTCCAGGTTGAACTGGTCAAGCTCCAGGAATGGGTAAAGGAAAAAGGACTTAAAGTTGTGATTATATTTGAGGGTCGTGATGCCGCCGGCAAGGGTGGGGTCATCAAGCGTATTATGCAACACATGAATCCCCGGATCTGTAATATAGTTGCGTTGCCCGCCCCCACGGAACGGGAGAAAACGCAGTGGTACTTTCAGCGTTATATCGCACATCTACCGACAGCGGGTGAGATCGCACTGTTTGATAGGAGCTGGTATAACCGCGCTGGGGTCGAACGCGTAATGGGTTTCTGTACCCCGCAAGAATATCAGGAGTTTTTGCGTTTCTGCCCGGAATTCGAATGCGCGTTGGTGCGTTCAGGGATTATCCTCATTAAGTACTGGTTCTCGGTCAGCACTGTGGAGCAGGAAAGGCGCTTTAAGGGACGCGCTTTGGAGCGGCACAAATTCTGGAAACTGAGCCCCATGGACATGGAATCCAGGTCGAGATGGCAGGATTACTCCAAGAGCAAGGATGAAATGTTCTTCAATACTGATATCCCACAGGCACCCTGGTATGTTGTTCCTTCAGATGACAAGAAACGAGCCCGTCTGAATTGTATTTCACATTTGCTGGGTATAATCCCGTATAAGGACTTGAAGCCTGTTGTCCCGAAAATTCCTCCACTGAAGGAAGGAAAAGGTTATAAACGCACGGCGATGCATACACAGACATTTGTACCGAAAAAATATTGATCGACGCATCATTAATAACAAGAACAGGGAAGTTCGGATTTGTTTATTGATTGAGACTGAAGTCGTTAATCCTGGGCTGATGTAAGATCGCTTCTTCCTCTATTTCTATGGGATCTGCTTAACCTTTGTCTGCTATATCATAGACTGTATAAAGTTACTAGGTGTGAAATAACGATAATTTTTAAGAATTGCCTTTTATTTATTCTAGTTAACTATTGCTAATTGTTTATATACTGTCATTGAATTACGTTTGTATGTTTAAGATCAAAAAGACTTAACTTGATCTGGATAAAAACATATAATTATTTATAAAATACAAAAGGTTAAGATAATATAGTAATGTATATTCTAGGACTTGGGTTTGTCAGTTAATATTGATCTTTTCGATATTGAATGTTGTTCTTGCCCGAGATTAAGCAGCTTTCTTCGTGATATTCGATCTGATTATCCTAACTATCACGCTCGACCGGTTCCTGCCTTTGGCGACAATAAACCTAAGTTACTCATAGTTGGTTTGGCGCCGGGAATGCATGGTGCAAATGCTAGTGGCAGACCATTTACAGGTGATCACGCCGGGATAATTCTCTATAAAATGCTTTACAAACATGGATTTAGTAATAAACCAACATCGACTGATTTGAATGATGGTTTGAAACTAAAGCATTGTCGAATAACCAATGCAGTTAAATGTTTACCGCCTGCGAATAAGCCTGTAGGTGAAGAGATAAATACCTGTAATCGTTATCTGGTTGAAGAATTGAAAATAATTGATAAAAAAGCTGTGATTCTCTGTCTAGGTCTAATATCACACAAAGCGGTCATAAAGGCATTGGCATTAAAACAGTCAGATTATCCATTTAAACATGCCAAGTTTTATAATCTTGAAGATGGTCGACAAATTGTTGATTCGTATCACTGCAGTCGCTACAACACCCAGACAAAACGTTTAACTGAAAGTATGTTCAGTAATGTGTTTAAAGAAATCAGGCAGCAAATAAAAAATTAGCCACAGAGAACACAGAGGGCACAGAAAAAGGCATAAAAGTTAATTCATACTATTTAAAGATGATTAATGAAAAACTGCCGTGTTTTTTAATATTTAATGCTTGTGTGTATTATTTGCCTTTCTCTGTGAACTCTGTGGCCTTTATAAATTAACAACTAATTTATTCATGTTTAATTATGCCGTTTGACTCAAAATCTTTTCTGAAGACACTGACGAGTCGCTCCGGCGTCTATTGTATGCAGGATGAACAGGGCAAGATTATTTATGTAGGTAAGGCAAAAAACCTGAAGAAACGCGTATCAAGTTATTTTAATCGTAGTCAATCTGACTCACCTAAAACACAGGTGATGATAAAACAGGTAGATAATATAGAAGTTACCGTTACACACACTGAAAACGAAGCGTTGATACTCGAAAATAATCTTATTAAAAGTTACAAACCTCGATATAACATCTTGTTTCGTGATGATAAAAGTTATCCCTATCTTTATTTATCAACCGATCATGAATACCCGCATTTTCGTTATCATCGCGGAGCATTAAAAGGCAATGGCAAGTACTTTGGGCCTTATCCTGGAGCAGGTTCAGTCAGAAGAACACTTAATTTGATACAAAAGCTTTTTTTAATTCGTTCTTGTGAAGACAGCGTATTTGCAAATCGTTCCAGGCCTTGTTTGCAATATCAGATCAAACGCTGTTCCGCATCTTGTGTTGGCTACATCTCAAAAGAGGATTATCAACATGATATTGAACTCGCAACATTATTTCTTGAAGGGAAAAATGAGAAGGTGATTAAAGCACTGACAGATCCAATGCAAAGAGCATCTGATACATTGGAGTTTGAGGTCGCTGCAAGATTACGTGATCAAATTCGTTCTTTACGTAATGTTCAGGAAAAACAGCATATAACTACTGAAGGAGGAGACCTGGATATTATTACCTGTGCAATAAATGGTAGCCAGGCATGTATACAATTGGTCTTTATACGATCAGGATTGAATCTTGGTAGTCGAAGTTATTATCCTCAACATATTGAGGAACAGTCAGAATCAGATTTAGTAAAGGCATTTTTAACCCAGTTTTATTTAAATAAACAAAAAAAAATTCCTCCCGAAATACTGATTAGTCATGATTTTGATGAGATTGATCTAATTAAAAATGTAATAACTGAAAAAGCGGGAAGAAAAATAAAGCTAAAAGCTAATGTAAGAGGGGAACGAGCGAAATGGCTGGCCATGGCTAAAGAAAATGTCGAGCTTTCTTTAAAACAAAAAATCGCGAGAAACAAGAGCCAGCATAAAAGATTTGAAGCGTTACAAAAACTACTCTCGTTTAATGAACCAATAGAACGCATGGAATGTTTTGATATAAGTCATACTCATGGTGAGGCAACGGTTGGATCATGTGTGGTGTTTGGACAAGATGGGCCTATTAACTCTAAATATCGCCAATTTAATATAAAAAATGTAAAGAGAGGTGATGATTACGCAGCTATGAGCCAGATAATAAGAAGACGTTACACGCGTCTTGTCAAAGAAGATGCAAGGTTGCCTGATCTTATTTTGATTGACGGTGGAAAAGGCCAGATTGGTGTTGCTAAAAAAGAACTCTATGAACTACAACTCACCCATATCCCTATATTAGGTGTTGCAAAAGGACCATCCAGAAAACCAGGCCTGGAAAATCTGATCCTCGCACTTGAAAATAAAACCATAGACTGTGATAGTTCATCTCCTGCGTTGCATGTAATACAACATATTCGAGATGAAGCACATCGATTTGCAATAACTGCACATCGACAGCGACGAAAAAAGAAACGCAGTCGTTCAAAACTTGAAGAAATTGAAGGGATAGGAAATAAGCGACGACAAAATTTAATAAAACATTTTGGTGGCATTCAAGGTGTTGCAAAAGCTGGTGTAGATGATCTTGCTATGGTTCCAGGAATCAATAAAAGCCTTGCTCAAAAAATATATGAAACATTTCACATTAATTCATAAGGGCATCTCCGAAAATAGAATTATTTTTATGAGAGTAAGGCCACTCTTAGACATCCATGTCTTCGCGGCATTCGCACATCCATGTGCATCAGAACACC
>CAYMPA010000048.1:0-17678 GCA_964392105.1 uncultured Enterobacteriaceae bacterium | reverse complement strand
GCAGCGAAGACATGGATGTCTAAGAGCGGCCTGACTCTCACAAAAAAATTCTATTTTCTGAAGCACTCTTACATGCAATTTACTAGACGTTATTGAAGGAAAGCTTCATTCTATGCGCTTTTGTGATTTGTAGTTTGTTTCTCCAACTTATGCAAAAATTATATACAGCCAGCCAGCGGATGAGTGATGTGCAGTCACCAATTATCCCGATAGTTGCAGATTTAATTAATGAAACGCCTGGTACTATCTCATTAGGTCAAGGCGTTGTTTATTACACGCCACCGCAATCCGTATTCAATCGAATTACTCAATTAAATTCATCTATTGACTATCACTTATATTCAGCAGTTGAAGGCATACCTGATTTATTATCCTGTATTTCGGCCAAGCTCGAACAGGAAAATAATATTCATTTAAATGGAAACCAAAGGATTGTCGTCTCTGCTGGCGCGAATATGGCTTTCATGAATGCCATGATGGCCATTACTGACCCTGATGATGAAGTCATTTTATTACGCCCCTATTATTTCAATCATGAAATGGCAATTAATATGGTTAACTGCAGACCAGTTATCATTGAAACAGATTCTGACTATCAACCTCGTTTAGAAAATATAATTACAGCTATAACACCAAGAACAAAGGCCGTTGTCACCGTATCGCCAAACAATCCGTCTGGGGCTGTTTATACAGAAACAACATTACGCAACATAAATTCATTGTGTAAGGAGAAAGGGATCTACCATATTTCGGATGAAGCATATGAATACTTTACTTATGATGGTATTGAACATTATTCGGTTGCCAGCATTCCAGATTCAGATGAGCATACTATCTCGCTTTATTCCCTATCAAAGGCTTATGGTCTTGCCAGTTGGCGTATAGGTTATATGATAATTCCGGAACATCTGTCGATGTCTGTAAAAAAAGCACAGGACACCTATCTTATTTGCCCAACACGGATCGCGCAGGAAGCTGCCATAGCAGCATTAAAAGAAGGACGGAATTATACCCTGTCACACCTGAACTCGATTAAATACGTCCGCAATGAACTTTATACTGCGTTGCAAAGTATTAATAAAATATGTACAACACCTAATACAACGGGTGCATTTTATTTTCTGATCAAATTAAATACGACGCTTACTGGTATGCAGCTTGTTGAGCAGTTGATAAAAAAACACAAAATTGCTGTTATACCTGGCGAAACATTTGGTATGAATGATGGATGTTACTTACGCATCGCCTATGGTGCACTGGATAAGGAAACATCTGATTTAGGAATTAAACGCTTAATTAAAGGTCTCAAAGACTTACTTGGATGACCATATAAAACAACTAGTGCTAATTATATCAATAACGAGGGAGTATAAATGAAATTATTAACAATCCTGTTTAGCCTGATGCTAATACCTGCAACCACTCTGGCAGTTGATAGTAGTGGAAATTATGCCGTATGGGGCGTGGGTAAGAAGGCCTGTGTCGGTTATAGTCAGGCTGCAGCGGCGGCTGATGATGTCGATAAATATAAGCATTACATGAAAGGTTTCCTGACCGCATATAATATTTTTACAGAAAAAACCTACAGTATCACTGGCAAAATGAATGAAAATCAAATAGTTGAATGGATAAATGATTATTGCGAAGAGAACCCAATGTCCAGTCTGGAAAATGCATTAACCAGTTTTACTTTTGACCATTATGACAAACGCATGAAAAGCCCAGGATCAAGCGCTGGCCGATAATTTCATAAGTTAAATAAGATAAAGATTTACTCGTTGACTAAGATAATCCCATTTAGACAATTTCGTCCTATTTTTGCGTATAAAAATTGATTAACTATCTGAAATGGGTCATTATTACTAGACCAGATACTGGGGACCTGAGGGTTGACCTCAGCATTAGTTTAACGGGAGAACGAACAATGCAATCAAAAATAATCAAAGTTTCCGTACTTGCACTCTCACTCGGGATGCTCGGCGGATGTGCGGACATGACTCAAATCGATGCGGCTAAAGCCCAAGCGGCGGCGGCAATGGCAAAAGCAACTGATGCATATAATCTTGCTTCACTCGGGCATGGAATAGCATCTGAAGCTGCATACGCTGCTGAGCAAGCTCAAAATACAGCCAATGCTGCATTAGAATGTTGTAATGCTAATTCACAGAAGCTTGACCGTATGTTTGAAAAAGCAATGATGAAATAATAAATAAGAATTATTAATATATTTCTTGAAAAAGCCCTGATTTTTAATTAATCAGGGCTTTTTTATTTACATGGACGTAATGTATATCTTTTGTGCAGGAGCACACAAAAGATGTATGTACAGGAAGTACTGTCAGGGTCGAAAATTGCGTCCTGCATTTTCGACATTTCCGCCTCACCCCTCAAGGGTGTATTGAATAGAACCCTCGGGTACAAGTTACCTACAGGACGTGGGTAAGGGGCGTGAGCACAAGCGCAGGCAGAGCAACGCAGGAGCAGTTGCCGAGGACACCTACAGGGAAGCAGGTGGTAGATTAATGTCAGGAACTAATTATCGAGCGGAAGCTTTGTCGAGCTATGATGCATTTAATTTGCAAGATTGAGTCTGGAATCCAGTCGTAATTGTAAATTAACCTTCTCGGCCCGAGTAAGCTCTTTGCTTAGTTTTTCTTCAACTTTTGCTTGCATGATTTTAGGCATATACATGCCAATTGCCACAGGCAATCCACTAGGTTTATTTATTGCTTTATAAGCTACAGACCAATCAATCTCATAATCTCGATCATTTGAGATTTCAATAATCAAAGAGACAACACTAGTCAGATTATTCTCATATTTTTCCATATCCTCATCGAGAAAAGGATGGACTTCAAGATAGATAACATCATCTTTAACACCGACCTTGTAGGGTTGATTAATTATATTAACTGGCGTCTTTAGAGAAACTACCGAAAATAATGCTTCAATATCTTCCGGATATAAACGAATACAACCATGACTAACTCGCATACCTATGCCATAAGGTTTGTTTGTTCCATGAATCAGGTAGTCAGGATTCCCCAAACGTAATGCATAATCACCCAGTGGATTTTCTGGGCCAGCCTTGACTATCTTCGGAAGTGGGTCACCTGCTTCTTCATGTTCTTTTCTAATCGATTCAGGGGGATACCAGTTAGGACTGACTTTTTTCTCTATGATATTTGTATTGATATATGGTGTGTTCCACCCTTCACGTCCAACTCCAAGTGGATAGGTAAAAACTTCTTGCGGTCGTCCTTCCTGCTTTGGTGGATAATAATACAACCGCATTTCAGGAATATTCAAGATAATACCCGTCATTGGGGCGACGGGTAAAATAAATTGCGATGGCAAGGTAATCTCCTGGCCCTCTCCTGGTAACCAGGTATTAACTTCAGGATTAACCAGTTTCATATCCTGATAACCAAATCCATGACGACGAGCTATATCAAGCAAGGTATCGCGCTCATCTGCCATAGTGTTACTGATTTCACCAATTAGGGTATCTCCTGAATCACTTAAAACATAACGATTCGCATATGCACTCGAAGCACAATATTGATGCATGAAGATAATGATAATCAGATTAACTAATCTTTTCATAATATTACGATTATTTTTATATGCTTCATATTCATTCGCTTATGTTTCCATATATAATGAATCAACTGCAACACAAAAATCATTAATTGTGAATTTGCACATATTATTTCCTAATCAGTTGCAAGTATTTTAGATTCACCAATCCGCAAAAGGCTCGGCAATAAGATTAGAGTAAAAAACGTACTCACCATCATGCCTCCTACAATTACACCAGCTAATCCTCGATATAATTCAGTACCTGCGCCAGGGTTCAATAATAATGGCAACATACCAAAAATACTGGTCAATGTACTCATCAAAATAGGCCGTAATCTTAGTAATACTGCTTCCTCTACTGCATCCTTTCTGGAATGCCCTTGTCGCTCTGCAGCACGTGCCTGGTATACCAATAAAATAGCATTATTGACTACCAAACCCAGCAAAATGATAAAGCCAATCATGGTTAATAAGTCCATTGACTGGAAAGTCACCAGATTCATTAAATACAGTGCCAGAACACCACCAAAGGTGGCCAGAGGTATTGAAAGCATTACCAGCAGGCTATCCCCGAATGAACGAAACATCGCGCTCATTAATAAATAGAGAATCGTGATTGCCAATAAAAAACTACCGGCCATATTATCCAATGCAGTGATCAATTTATCAGCCGTTCCACCATATTGAATGTCACCATCTTCTGGTAATTGTGCAAGTATTTGGGGCTCTATCTCTGTACGTATAATTTCAAGTGCTTCTTCAAGAGCAACTGTTTTTGGAGGTGTTACTTCAAGCGTGACCGTCCTTCTTCGATTAACACGTCTGATTTCCTCTGGACCTGCAGTACGAATAACATCAACTAATTCACTTAAAGGCAATATCCCGGCATTTGAAGTCATTACAGGAATACTTTCCAGTTCTTCAGGAGTATTCCAGGATTTCGCGCGAAGGATGATATCCAGGGTCTCTTCACCATTAAAGTAGTCTCCGACAAAACGTCCATCACCCAGTGTTTGAGTCAATGCAGCGACAATAGATCGATCCCATCCGGCTTCAGAGATACGCCGTTCATTTGGTATTAACCTCAACTCTGGTTGAGCCAGCTCAAGTCCGGGGCGTGGCTGTGTATTTGGGTACATGGCAGAAATCGGAATGAATGCCTGAAATGCTGCATTCATTAGTGAGGGTAAATCTTTTGATTGAATATTAATATCAATCGTACGTCCTGAACCAAAGCCACGGAAGAGAGAAGCCTGTTTAGCAAAGGCTATTGAATCCGGGAAGCCTTGTACAACAGAATTGATTAATGACACTAGTTTATCAGTATCATAATCATTTTCAGCACGCGCCCCCATAAATACGCCTCTTGAAAAGGCAACAAAGAAATAATGCTTAATATGCGGATCTTTCAATCCATCTATATGAGGTTGCATTCGATTTGCAACAATTTCTCCCATTTCCTTTTCAATGGTTTCGATATTGGTACCCGGTGGTGGCAAGATAAATGCAAAGGCAAGATTCCGGTTGCCATCAGGTAAATATTCAGCCTTGGGCTTTAATTGATGCATGATTAACAATGGAATTGTAATTAATAATATTATCCATAACGCCCGCCGTAATGGTGTGTTCGTTAGCGTCATAATTAATTTACACAATAGACCCCACACCTTGTGATAGGGATCAACAAAGGTTTTGCGAGCAAGAAATATTTTAGCTGCCGTTGGAACGACTGTTATAGCTGTTAATAGTGAGATAGAGATTGCAGCAGTAATTGTAATGGCGAGATCAGAAAATAACTGGCCAACTTCATCCTGTAGAAAAACAACGGGTAAGAATATAGCTATCGTTGTTGCAGTAGATGTAAGCAATGCGCCCCATACCTGACTTGTTCCTTGGGTAGATGACGCTTCTACAGATAGACCGCGTTCTCGCAAGCGTATTATATTCTCAAGAATAACAATTGATGCATCGAGCACCATCCCTACAGCGAATGCAAGACCTGCAAGCGAAATAATGTTCAAGGTCCGGCCAGTAAGGTCCATCACACTAAAGCTTGCAATCAAACATATAGGGATTGATGTAGCAACGATTAATGTTGCCGGAAATTTCAATAGAAATAAAAACAGGACAACTACAGCAAGTGCAATACCCAAACCCAGGTTATTACGAAGCATTTCAATTGAACGATGAATATAGATCGTTTCATCATAAACCTGCTCAATTGTTAACCCGGCCCGATTCAAAGGTCCATTATTTAAATCATTTACCGCTTCATGCAGGCCAGACATGACTTTAAGCACATTTACACCTGTTTCACGCCGGGCATTTACCGCCATTGATAATGAGCCTTTGGTCAAGACAAAACTATCCTTATCAGTAAGACGCTGTTCAATGGTTGCGACATCACGTAGATATATAGGCCTGCCATCACGCCATTCCAATACCATCTCTCCAAGATCAGTCGCTGCAAATTTTCCGGCAAAACGAATGCTATATTCACGTTTACCAACATCAGCAAAACCACCAGAAATATCCTTGCTGGTACCGGCTAATTTCATAACCTTATCGAGTTGAATGCCCAGGCTGGCTACTTTATAGGGATCAAATGTAATGCGTAACTCCTTGTCACTACCGCCATAAATTTCTGAACGGGCAACACCCGGAATACGTTCAAAACGTGACTGGACTACTTCCTCGACAAAATCTTTATAAGATTCAATTGATCGTTGATTATCGTTTGTCGTTTTAATTATAAACCAGGCAATGGCACGTGAATCCTGACCAACTGTACTTATTGACGGTTCATCAGCATCATCTGGATAATCAGACACCTGGTTTAGGCGATTCATAACCTCAACCAATGCCCTGCGCATATCCATATCAACGGAAAATGTCAGGTTAATTTCGCCTCTCCCTTCAAGAGCCTTGGCACGAATTTTGATTAAACCTGGTAAACCTTTTAATACATCTTCCTGTGGTTCAACGATTTCCGTTTCAACTTCATTTGGTGCGGCTGCGCGCCAATTAGTTGATATTGTAATTTCCGGCTCTTCTAACTCTGGTGTTAATTGTATTGGCAAGCGTGAAAGACTGATTGAACCGAATATCAACAAAAGAATGACGGCAACAAGTAAGGCGACAGGATTTGCCAGGCATGAACGAGTGATATCCACTAGCTATTTGATCCGCTGATTATTTGTACCGTTTGTCCGGGACGTAATCGCTCATTACCTCGAATGACTATTTTGTCATTTTCATTTATATCACCGATCACCTGTATATGAGTTGAATTTGAAATGCCTGTCTTTACCGGGACAGATTCCGCCTGATTGTTACTATTTATTCTGTAAACAACTACGCCCGATTGTCGTATTACCAGTGCATCGCGTGAAACAGAAATCACATTTTGTTTCTTATTAATTGGAGTTGCAATTTGCACAGCTGTACCCGCAGGCCAGTCAGTTTGATCAAAATCTATTCGTATTTCATATAGTCTTGACACATCATCACCCACTGGAATGACGGTTCGTACAACTCCATCAACATCACTTGAAGGGCCTCTGATTTTTATCGAGTCACCAGATTTTATATATCCAAATGATTCTTGCTGAATTCGAGCCTGAATCTCGACCCTATCTGTATTTATTAAACGGACTATTTGATCTCCAGTATCGACTCTTTCGCCTGGGGCTTTAAAACGTTCAGTCACGACACCTGCAAATGGTGCTCGTACTGTCGTCCTGCTAAGATTATCCTGGGCCATAGCCAATTTAGCCTTTACCACTCGAATCTTAGCGAGTGCTTCATCCCGACTTGCCTGTGTTTGATCCAGTTGATTCCTGGCTGCATTATTCTGCTTAGCCAATGTTTCAAGTCTTTCTGCCTCGCGGCGATAAAACTCAACCATTGTTTCAATAGGCTTGACTTCAGTTCCAATTTCATTCAATGCGAGCCGGTATGTCGTATCATCGACTTTTGCAATTAGATCATTTTCACTAACCCGGTCACCTACATCGAGTACAGTTTCAAGTGTGCCTTCTACCTCAGCAGCGATGTTTGAATCAAAACGTCCAATTACGGTGCCGGCCACCCATACGAATGGAGCGATTTCGATATTGACAGCCTCCTCTACCTGTACAATTGCTGCAGGAATACTGCCGCCGGCAATAGCCGAAGATGAAAAAACGACTATTTGAAATAAAAAAAGGCGCGTTATTTTATTTATCATATTATTCTTGTTCTTCAAGAGAAAACCGTGTTCCATTTATTTGACTATTAATCCTTTAATAATTCACACCATTATATGATGTTATTTAACTATTGGGGCAGGATAATTATATTATTTATCTGTCTAGATTATTCCAGTCTTATTGCCGCTGAACAGTCTATTGGTAAATACCTTGATATATCGCCTTCCCAATTGCAACACTATGAGCAGAACAATTTTAAAATTTTAGGGGCTGTTCAACTCAAACGGAAAGCGGATCCAAATTACCAACTTATGGGATTTTCCGGGCTGGCCTGGGACCATGATCAAAATATCTTAATGATTCTATCAGACCGTGGTTTTATAATTCATGTCAATCCAGTCATTAACGAGGATAAACTGATTGATGTTGAATTACTTTCATATCACCACCT
The DNA here is from genome assembly GCA_964392105.1 of uncultured Enterobacteriaceae bacterium. Taxonomy (GTDB): domain Bacteria; phylum Pseudomonadota; class Gammaproteobacteria; order Eutrophobiales; family Eutrophobiaceae; genus UBA7359. The sequence goes on along the minus strand of CAYMPA010000048.1, from coordinate 9,455 downwards.
GAAAGACGCTTATGGTAAAAATCTGGTAAATAAAGCAGCCGATAGTGAAGGCCTGGCATTAAAAACTTCAAAAAATAATAAAAATGATGATACTGAATTAATAATCAGTTTTGAACGCCAACCACGAATCGTTCATTACACTATTGATGGGAAATTTATCTCTAACAATCATGTTAATAACTCTTTGAACGATATAATCAACTACGCGGGATCAAATAAAGCGCTGGAAGCGATTACCCTACACAATCAATTTAATATTATTACAGGACCTGAACGACCATTAGACAGTTCAAATAACAATTTATTGTCTTTACATACATTAAATAGCAAAAAATGGTTTTTTACTCCAGACAATGATAATTATGGTGCACTGGTTGGCTTAACAACATTACCAGACAATCGATTGATTGCATTAGAAAGAATTTTTCCCGGTGTATTTGCCGGTGTAAGTAATGTCATACACTTGATTACGCTTGAAACGAATATGCTTAAACAGGAAACATTATTGAAATTACAGCCTGCAGACGGATATTTTAACGATAATTTTGAAGGCATAACATGGCACAAAAATAATCGTTTCTTTATGATCAGCGATGACAATGATAATCTTCTTCAACGAACCGTTCTAATCTACTTCGAAATTCCTGGCCTCGGCAACGATCAATATTAAATGTTCACATTGTAATAATTAGTATCTACTTCTCTTTTAACCTCGGCATCAATTCAACCAGATTACATGGACGTGTTCGATAATCCAGTTGATGTTGTATCAACTCATCCCAGGCAGTTGTACAGGCCCCCATAGAACCTGGCATACAAAATATATAAGTCCCATTCGATACACCTGCGATGGCACGAGATTGCATTGTTGACGTTTTAATCTGTTGGTACGAAATAGAACGGAAAGTTTCGCCGAATCCTTCAATCGTTTTATCAAAAAGAACATTGACTGCTTCCGGAGTCCCATCACGACCAGTGACACCGGTTCCACCTGTTGTCAACACGACCTGTACTTGCTTATTTGCAATCCATTTAGATACTTCAGCACGGATATGATATATGTCATCGGACACAATCTTTTTTTCATAGAGATTGTGCCCCTGTTTTACAAGTCGCTCGACCAATCGTTTGCCCGATGTATCAGTTTCATCCGTTCTGGAATCTGAAACAGTTAAGACTGCGATATTAAGCGGAATAAATTCTCTTTCAGTTATATTTTCGGTCATAATATTATTTTCAATGTCAATTATTCTGAGAGAGATTCGCACGATGTCACTAGCGAAGGCTAATCAAGGCAAAAATAGGCGAAAAAGCGGAGTGTACACGCAGTACATGAGCATTTTACTCCATCCATCCCTGGCTTCCGCCTTTCAGGCCAGCCTGCGGCTGTTCAAAATCGTTCCATACAATTTTGTGAGCCTATTTTAACGATGAGTAGCCGAGTGTAGTAATCGTGCAAAACTCTCTCTTATGATAATGCAGTCAACAATAAAAACACAGGTGGAATCGATTGGAGAATAATAATCCAGTGGAGTCAATGCGACTTGATAAGTGGTTATGGTGTTCGCGTTTCTATAAAACACGCGCTTTGGCTGTCAGTGCAATTAAGGGAAATAAGGTGAACGTAAATAATCTTGCAATAAAAGCCGCAAAAAATATCCATATTGGTGACAGGGTCGAAATACGTAAATCACCCTATCAATACACAATCACAATCCGGAGGTTAACTCATAATCGGCTGTCGGCTAGCCAGGCAGCATTGTTATATGAAGAAGATAAGGAGAGCACCCAGATACGAGAAGAACTAGCAAAACAAATTAAAGCAGATTCAGCATCATTTCCCAGAACACGAGGTCGTCCAACAAAGCGAGACCGACGTAAGATAATACGTTTTACCAGAATCACACCTAATGATGAAACCAGTGATTAATTAACAATTGAAACTTTTACAAAGCTTTCGTATCGTTCGATTCTATAATAATAAATTCCTAATACAACACCTCGCACGACTATGAATAAGGTGAATGCCAACCATAAACCATGATTACCCATAAATTGAAACACATACCAGATAGGCAAAAAGAAAACGAAAGTACAAATCAGCATTGCATCTCTCATTTCAGGGCCACGTGTTGCACCAATAAAAATACCATCGAGTAAGAAACACCAAATAGAGATCAAAGGCAAAGCTATCATCCAGGGCAAATAGATTAATGTCATTTCGCGTACAGAGTCTATATCAGTTAATAAATAGATCAGCCATTCACCACCAAACCAATAAAATAATGTGAATACCAAACCAAATGCTATGGACCATTTTAATGCCAGTGAAACTGCTTTATTGAATAATTCTCTGCTTTTTGCTCCAATGGATTTTCCTACTAAAGCCTCAGCTGCATGATTAAATCCATCAAGTGCCATTGCCATCAATAAATAAAATTTCATTAAAATCGAGTTTGCTGCAAGAATCAAATCACCCTGTTTAGCACCTTCTCGAGTAAAAAAAGCAAAGACTAAAATTAAACATATCGTCCTGATGAAGATGTCATGATTTAAGCTTAGAAATATTCGCAACTTATCAAGATTCAATATTTTTTCAAGCGACCACTCCCCTGCCTGTCTTGTCAATTGTTTTCTGATAATAAAAAAAGCCAGAATTACACCGCTGTATTGAGCTATTACTGTTGCCAGTGCAACACCACGTACATCCATATCCATATATACAACAAAAATAATGTCCAATATGATATTAATTACATTAACGCTCACCCCAATGGTCAAGGCAGCAACTGCATTCTGCATTCCTAATAACCAACCATTCGCAGAATACAAGATCATCAATCCCGGCGCTCCCCAGATCATCCATTGACAATAAACTGAAGCGTAATGTTTAACCTCTGGACTACCTTCCAGTAGGGAAAGACCGTTATTGATAATAGGCTTTTGAAATATAAGAATGATGAGCGCAATACCCAATCCAACTAGTATTGATTGCATCAATATTGTCCGTATTTCTGTTGCGTCCTGTTTACCATGGGCCTGGGCAACAATTCCCGTTGTTCCCATTCGCAAAAAACCCATCCCCCAATAGAGAAAATCAAATATAACCGAACCAACTGCAACACCACCCAGATATACGGCAGTATCCAGATGGCCAATCACAGCAGTATCGACAAGACCCAATAGAGCCATGCTGATATTGCTGATAATCATCGGGCCGGCAAGTAGCCAAAAAACGCGATGCTGATTATTTCCAGTCATAGATATGCGATTATCTTGTTCACAAATGTGAACAAGATTTAATATGTATGTGATTAAGTCTGAATATTTGTGTCTATCGGATTATCCCATGTACCATCAAAAAAATTGTTTTCAATGGGATTACGAACACGGCCGCTATATTCTCGTTCTTTAATATCATCAGAAATCTTTTCTTCAACTAATTGATAACCGACAGTAATCATAGCCATTGGCGTATATTGCTCAGGAACAGCAAAAAGTTCTCTCGCCTTATCGGCATTAAATCCACCCATTTGATGTGCCATTAATCCCAATGCTGTAGCTTGAAGACTCAGGTTTTCCGATGCCGCACCGGTATCATATTGGCCCCATCGATTCGGATTTCCATTTTTTGTCATGACTGAATCTGCACATGCTAATAATAATAACGGTGCATCTTTGGCCCAGGACTGATTACCCTCAGCCAGACAATCTACCGCTCTTTTCCACGCAGATTCATTGGTCGCCTTGTCAAATACAATAAAACGCCAGGGCTGATCGCCATAACAGGACGGTGCCCATCGCGCTGCCTCTATTAATGATATTATTTGTTCACGTGATAACAGCTTCTCTGAATCATAAGCACGCCCACTCCAACGTGAGGAAATAAGTTCATGAATAGGTGTTTTTGTCTCAATTTTTTTGCTAAACATGTGTTATCACACTCCTGTTTTGATAGTCTTGGAATTAAATGTAAATAAACATACTAAAATAATCATCATGTCAGACATTCAAATATATCAAAAACTCTTTGCTAATATTGAAAAAGTAATACAGGGGCAATCATCCGCAATACGGAAAATGCTTGCTGCTTTTTTTAGTGATGGACATGTTTTGCTGGAAGATGTTCCAGGCACAGGCAAAACAACGATGGCAAAGGCATTGGCCAAATCTATCGATGTTGAATTTCAGCGAATACAATTTACTCCTGATCTCTTACCAACAGATATCCTCGGCGTCTCTATTTTTAATCAACGCGATCAGGATTTTGAGTTTCATCCAGGCCCTATATTCAGCAATATTCTTCTTGCTGATGAAATCAATCGCGCTTCTCCACGTACACAATCGGCGTTGCTGGAAGCAATGGGTGAACGCCAGGTGAGCATTGAACGTAATAACTATCAGCTTGATGAACTGTTTTTTGTTATTGCGACACAAAACCCGGTGGAGTTTCACGGCACTTATCCCTTACCTGAGGCACAAATGGACCGTTTTGCCATGCGTTTTAGTCTTGGTTATGTCAATCAGTATGAAGAAGTGGCTATTCTTGAGAACCAGAACAGTAATCATCCCATTGATCAACTTGAGCCTTGTATCAATAAAGGGGATGTTATCAATTTAAAAAAACAAGTTACTAATATCAATATCAGCGATGAGATTAAACATTATATGGTCAATCTGATAAGGACCACACGTGAGACAGAAGGTATTATTATTGGTGCCAGTCCCCGGGCATCACTATCCCTGATGAAAGCAGCACGAGCATTAGCCTTATTTGACGGTCTGGATTATGTAACCCCGGATCATGTGCAGGAAATTGCTATCCCTGTTATCTCGCATCGAATAATGATGAATTCACAAAGTCGCTTTTCGGGAAATAGCAGTAATCAAATAATTGAAAATATATTATCCAGTACATCTGTCCCCGTGTAAGCCAAAACATAGGTAATCATAATGCTGCGAAGACTCTTGTTTGCCAACTTCAAACTGGTTTACCGGTTAAGCCAATGGATGCGGCAACGATTCACTTCGACCGGGATGCTTATTCTTTTGGTAATGCCTGTTGCAGGTGTATTTGGTTTTGACACACGTTCAACACTCTCTTTTCAAATTTTCTCAGTTACTTTGATTTTACTGATTACCTCAATGGGTTTTGCCTTATTGTTTCGAGGCAAATTTTCTATATGTAGAAAATTACCGGAATATGGCACAGTAGGTATACCACTTTATTATTCCTGTGTTATCAAAAATAAAAACAGGAAGCCACGCAAAGGACTTATACTTATTGATGAATTGAGAAACCAGTTTCCAACTAATGACAAATTTATAAAAACACAGGATCCACTTGATAAAAAACGTAATCGTATCGATCGATTCATTGGCTACCCGCGACTTGTTAATATAATTCAAAAACTGCGCGGAGGTTCAATTACACCCATTGCTGTTGACTATATTGCTGAACAAAGTGATATCGAAGCAAACGTTCAATTGACCCCACTGCGTAGAGGTTATCTTTACTTTGAAAAAGCAAGACTGGCACAAGCTGATCCACTAGGCTTATTTCAGGCACAAAAATCATTTAATAACAATGATAAGTTACTGGTTTTACCAAAACTGTATAAAACACCAAGGTTAAATTTGCAGGGGAAACGAACATATCAACACGGTGGCGTAAATAATGCGTCTGCTGTTGGTGACTCACAGGAATTTATTTCTTTACGTGATTACCGTTCTGGAGATCCGCTACGCTCTATACATTGGAAAAGTTTTGCGAAAAACAATACACCCATCGTTAAAGAATACCAGGATGAATTTTTTATACGTTATGGATTGATCCTTGACACTTATCTCGATAATAAATCGGACTTGATATTTGAAGATGCCGTTTCTATCGCTGCTTCATTTATGTCGGCACAAAAAGAACAGGATGCTTTGCTTGATTTGATGTTTGTTGGCAATAATACCTATCGTTTCACATCGGGTCGCGGACTTGCCGGGACAGAAAATATTCTGGAAATTCTTGCCTGCATAGAACCCGTTTTTGAATCGAATATAAAACACATGGAATTAATGCTTAAAGAAGTTGCGCATGAATGCAGCGCATTAATCTGTATTCTTCTTGACCTGGATGATTCCCGCAAAGAACTTCTAAATATACTCTTTCAGTTTAATATTCCTGTTAAAGTTTTGCTTATTACAGAGTCAAGTGATTTGGATATGGATAATGTGTCTCATCAAAAAGAGATTCATACAATTCATCATGACAGCCTTCAACACGATCTTGATGCGCTTTAACAATACATGAACAACATAACAGTAAATGCTGTTCAAAATAAATTAGGACCAGCACCGCCAGGTTTAATTATATCTGGTTTGCTTTTATGGGGCTGGCAAACAGAATATCTGCCTTATGCTGCCATTATGGGTATGTTATTGGAGTTGCCATTTTTTATTAAATGGAGAATCAATTTTAGTGACAAAGACGTCAATCAACTTGCAGACTTAAGTGGTGTAATATTTTTTATTGTTACTGTTTATGTATTTGTAAACTATTCATTTCAAGGCATCTACAAGATACTGGAATTATTACCCTTTGCATTGATTCTTATCATGCTCGCACAATGCTACAGTGTTCAAAAAGGGATTAAAACCTCTGCATTATTCATCAGTATTCGGCGCCTTGGCTCCAGTGCCGGCCCCGATATTCTTTATGAAATAGATATTAGTCTGCCTTACGTTTTTATCTGTCTGATTTCTGCCAGCGCAGGTAATAAATATAGTGATATATATTTTTTATTATGCACCTTAATAATTATATGGATGTTATGGAGCCAAAGAACAAAACATTTTTCTCTGATTCGCTGGATTACACCCGTAGCACTTGTCATTTGCTTCTCATATTTAACTCAACATGGATTACAACAATTACAGGCAAACACTGAAATATTCTTTCTTGAACTCTTTGAGCAATATGGATGGAAAAGTCGTGATCCGAATCGTACCAGTACCGCAATCGGGTCATTGGGAAGATTAAAATTATCTGATCGTATTGAATTCAGGGTTAAATCAGATAAAAAATTAAGCACCCCGCTCTATTTCCGTGAAACTTCCTACAGTATTTATGAATACGGATCATGGCGCAATCCAAATGTTGAGTTTGATGTTATCGAAAAGACACCGACAAAAAATGAATGGCGTATTAATAAAGAAATAAAAGATATTGGTAATATAGATATAGGAATATTTCTTGATGATCAATCCGCTATTATTCCTGCGCCCGATAATATAAATACCTTGTCAGGGAAAGATTTGATCCAGGTTGAAACCAGTGTTTATGGCTCCACACGAATTGAAGCGCGTAAAGGTTGGGTAAACTACCGGCTAGCTTATTCAAACCAGAATTTTGCTGAGAAGGCACCTGATCGTGAAGATTTATTGATTCCGATAAACTACCAGGAAGATTTTAAACAAGTTGCCACTGAATTAGATCTTTATTCTAAAACACCTTTAGAAATAGTTGATAGTATACAACGCTATTTTAAAAACAATTTTTATTATTCAATAACCCAGAATCAACGTTATACGAAAGGCCAGTACTTAACAAAATTTCTATTTAAAGATAAAAAAGGACACTGTGAATATTTTGCTACTGCGACTGCGTTATTATTACGTGAGGCAGGGATACCGACACGGTATACCTTAGGATACTCAGTACAGGAATATAGCGTATGGCAAAGAATGTATCTTGTGCGTGCGCGTCATGCGCATTCATGGGTAAAGTATTACCTTGATGGGGAATGGCATATCCTCGATACAACACCATCAACCTGGGCGCCCATGGAGGCTGAAGATCGAACGATATTGGAGCCATTGATGGATATACTTTCCTGGTTACGTTATATGATCACAGGAAATAATATAGAGTCTAGTAACGAGTCAGATAACTGGATACTTTGGTTACTAATACCTTTGGGAACTTATTTAGCCTGGCGATTTTATAACAAACAACGTGTTGAACAACAAAATACATTAAATAATTCAGTTCATTCTGATATACAACGTTTCGGTATGGATTCACCACTCTATCCTCTTCTTAAACAACTGGGAAAAGATGCTGATAGTAGACTGCCAGGAGAAACACTCATAAAGTGGATAAAACGAATCTTGCCTGTCGAAAAAACTAAAGAATATTTCGATATCATTAATTTACATAACCGTTATCGATTTAATCCGACCAGTGATAAACGACACGATAAGCGATTGATCATAAATAAAATACAGAAGAAAAAGATTATCTGAGCCTGCTTATTCAATGAAACTTCCTGGCTATACCTATTAACTTATATTAAGTATCGAGTGGACTTTTTACCCCACGCCCACCTCTCTTAACAACATGGGTGTAAATCTCAGTCATACTGACATCAGCGTGCCCAAGTAACTCCTGGATCGTTCTTAGATCGTAACCTTGTTCTAGCAATCGCGTTGCAAAACTATGCCTGAACGTATGTGATGTTGCCTTTTTCAATATATTAGATTTTTTAACTGCCATTCTGACATTTTTCTGTACCCAGCTTTCATGAATATGATGCCGTTTTATTGCCCCATCTCTGGGATCTTTTGCCACACCTGAAGCAGGAAAAACATACTGCCATTTAAACTCTGATTCAGCATTTTTATATTTCCTTGATAAAGCAAAAGGCAAATAAACATTGCCATACCCTCGTGCTATATCAAAGTCATGCGTTTTTTTCGTATTTGCAATCTGTTCTTTAAAAGGCCCAAATAAGGATTCGGGCAAGACGGTAGTCCTCTGTTTATTTCCCTTGCTCTCACGAACAATAATTTGATTCATGGAAAAATCAATATCCTGTATGCGTAATCGACAACATTCCATTAAACGCAAACCACAGCCATACATAATATTTGCCATAAGCTTATAAATACCATGCATATTATTAATAATAGACATCGCTTCATCATGACTTAAAACAACGGGAATTCTTTTTGAACTTTTTGCATAAGTGAACTGCAGTTCTTCTAACTCAATATTTAAAAATTGCTTGTACAAAAACACTAATGCATTCAATGCTGTTCTTTGTGTGCTAGGAGAAACATTACGCTCAACCGCCATATACGTCAGGAAAGCATCCACTTCAGTGACCCCTAATTCTTTAGGGTGTTGCATTTTATGAAATCGAATATAATAGATTATCCAATGCAAATAGGTTTTCTCGGTACTATAGGCAAGACCTTTTTTACGAATGAATAAACGGAGTTGAGGAATGAATCTTTTAGATCCTGAATCAATAGGAACAGGGATATCGTCCATGGTAAAAATCCTTTCTTACTTACTAACAATCCTTATTGGCCATGTATCATACAATTCTACTTACCAAGAAGACAAGCGCATCCACTATAGGTGGCATAGTAAACATGCGTTACCTGATAAATAAGAT
>CAYMPA010000047.1:0-17895 GCA_964392105.1 uncultured Enterobacteriaceae bacterium | reverse complement strand
TTGTTCGCTATTCTCGCAAATTATGCGTCGATTCCTCAGCCCTTGAGGGGTGTGTGAATGGTAGAGTCGCGTCGGGATGCCTACACGGATGTAGGCAGTAGAGTAATGCAGGAGCAATTACCGAACGAAGACCGAGCAGTTGTCGAGCTGACGCAGCTATCGCGACAAAATCGCCTGGAGCGATTTTGAGTGAAAACCCTGAAGGGGTGAGCCTCAGGGATAAGGCGAACAAAAAAACATTTTCAGAGATACCCGTAAATCAGACTGATTCAACTTGAACCAGGTTGTCTGAAAATGTAGGCGCATGCCCCATATTTACAAACTCTGCTGAACTGATGCAATTAACAGTCCCTTCATTCAATTGCCGCCAATAACCGAGTGTTGCAACAACCAAACCGGAATTAACATCATCAGTTATTTTGGCATCACCATTAAAACCCCCACGATCATTAAAGACACGAACTTTATCGCCATCCTTAATTCCTCTTGATTCTGCATCCTCTGCATTAATCAATACGAATTGTTCCCCCTGACCTTTGATTTTGTGATCCATATTGGCATAGCAGGAATTTAAAAAACCGTGGCTCTTGGGTGAAACCATATTTAATGGGTATTTCTTTGCCAGATCCGGATTGCTCTCTGGCGTTTCTCTTGATGGGACATAATCCGGTAAGCTGTCCAATGGTTCTCCTGGCTGGAAGCCCTCATACATCTGGCGGAAGGGTCCAGCAACAAAGTTAACCGCTCCCTCAAGCTTAAATTCACATTTACCGGATGGGGTTGGGAAGTTGCCTTCTTTATGGGGGCAACGGTCATCTATAGTACCGACAGTCAAACGGGCATAGCCATTCTTGCGGAGGTATTCCAGATCAATTCCGTCACAAGCCGGTGCATCCCAATCGACAAAATTTTCCAGACATTCAGAATCCGACCATTTTAAGCGGTCTTCATCATAACCCATACGTTCTGCAAGGCGCCGGAAAATTTCATTATTGGGTATCGCTTCTCCCGGAGACTCGACACTCTTGGCATTGTAGGTGAGATATAAATGTCCCCATGACAAAATAATGTCTTCCAGTTCGGCACCCATAGAAGCTGGCAATACAATATCAGCATAAGACGCGGTGTCTGAAATGAAATGTTCAGCAGAAACCATGAATAAATCTTCATTCATCAAACCTTCAACAATCTTGTCTGTTTCAGGCGCCTGGGTAACCGGGTTTGAATTCCAACACATCACTGATTTAATCGGCGGATCCAGGGGAATTTCACCGGTCAGAGCTCGACCAAACTGCAAGTTATTCACGACCCGTGTCCCCTCAGGGATAAGGTCCGGCCGACAAATAACATCAAACTTATAGGGATGTTCCCAAACAGGAAATTGGGTTACACCCCCTCCGACATGGCGCCAGGCACCGCTTAAAGCTGGAATACAGGTCACGGCGCGGATAGTTTGACCACCACCATAATGGCGTTCCAGTGCAACACCCATACGGATTGCAGCGGGTTGTTCGGTGACTAAATCTTTTGCCAATTGTCGAATATTTTCGGCAGCGACACCGGTAATTTCTTCTGCCCATTCCGGGGTACGCTCTTTGGCACGTTCCGCCAGTTCTGCATATCCAACGGTGTAATTATCGACATAATCCTTATCAACCAGACCTTGTTCAATGATCGAGTTAATCACTGCCATAGCCAGGGCACCATCGGTGCCCGGTTTTGGCGCAATATGCCAGTCCGCATGTTTGGCTGTACGTGATTTATACGCATCGATCACCACCACCTTGGCACCTTTCTTTTGCGCATCATGGACAATTTCCCAATGATGTAGATTGGTACTGACACTATTACAAGCCCAGATCACAATATATTTTGAGTGGACATAACTTTCCACATCAAGACCCGCGGTTGGCCCAACCGTGGTTAACCAGGCGGTACAGGACCCCTCACCGCAAAATGTGCGCTCACAAACTGTTGCGCCCATACGATTAAAAAATGCATCACCACCATTTAAACCATGGACAAGTCCCTGGTGTCCCAAATAACTATTAGGCATGATCGCTTGAGGCCCATATTCTTCTATGATGGCCTTCCATTTATCAGTGATTTCATCCAGCGCCTCATCCCAGGTGATGCGCTCAAACTGTTTAGAGCCTTTGGGCCCGGTACGGCGCATCGGATACAAGAGCCGGTCAGGATGGTAATGCCGCTTTTCATAATCCTTTAATTTGACACACAGACCACCACGCGTCATAGGATGTTCTTTATTACCTCGAACACCAGTCACTTTTCCATCTTCAATATCAAACACCATTGCACAGGTGTCAGGACAATCGTGGGGACAACCGCCGAATGCGGTTTCAACTTTTGGATTAGCTACCATGGCTAACGTCTCCTCTTCTCTAGCATGTAATAATTATTTTTAGTGGGAGGATAATAACCCTAAATTACATACATGGGCAGTAAATTGATCCTTGTACATTAAGGACCATTTGTTATGAACACCAAATGAGAAATTAAAAAGGCAAGCCGAGATTATGAATCAGTCAGGTTCTAATTTATATAATGCCTTATATATATGTTTTTATAAGCTATTTCGCTATATATTTTTCTGTGATTGATCTCTAATTTTTCTAAAGATTTGCCATAAAACTGCCGATAAAGTCATGTATACCAATATTCCGATAAAAACTTTCGTAGGAAAAATATTATGGCAATCTGGAGTTTAAAAGGAAAAAAAGTCCTCATTATTGATGATTTTCAGGAAATGCGTGTGATGTTGAGAACAATGGTTGAACCATTGGCGCCTGACATGATTAAGCTCGCTCAAAATGGTGAAAGTGCAATTGAGTGCCTTGAAAACAACAATTTCGATGTCGTCTTTTGTGATTACAACCTGGGTAAAGGTAAAGACGGACAGCAGGTACTGGAAGAAGCAAAGCAACGTGGACTTCTAGCCTATTCATCCATTTATATGATGGCGACAGCTGAAAATACATCCGAAATGGTCATGGGCGCTATCGATTACCTGCCTGATGATTATATCTCCAAGCCATTTAACCGTACTGTCATTCATGCCCGCTTGAAGAAACAACTTGAGAAAAAAGAAAACCTGAGTGATATCTCGAAGGCAATGGCTAATAATAATTATAAAAAAGCCATTATTCATTGCGATAATTTATTACAAAACAAACCAGCAAATAAACTGGACTTGCTAAAAATAAAAGGTGAAATGCTAACTAACCTTGGCAATTATGAAGCAGCAGCCGATCTTTACGAAGATATTATTGAAGAACGTGATATTCCCTGGGCTTATCTTTCATTAGGTAAAGTACGGTACCTGCAAGAAGACTACGATGAAGCATTGGAAGTTTTCGAAGGGCTTGTCAAAGATAATTCATCAAACGTTTCTGCCTACGACTGGCTCGCAAAAACTTATGAAGCTCTAGATGAATTTGATAAAGCACAGGAAATGTTAAATATTGGCGTCATAAAATCACCCAAATCATTATTACGACAACGTAAGCTCGCGCAAGTCGCTTATAAAAATGAAGATCTCGAAACTGCAAAGTCTGCATACGATCATGCAATTCAGGTTGGACTACATTCCTGTTATAAACAAGCTGATGATTACAATGGTCTTGCGAAAACACTGATTGATTCAGGCAAACCTGATGATGCATTAAACATTGTCGAAAAAATTGCCAAAGATTTCAAAAATGATGCAACAGCGGATATGGTTGCCGCAATTACTGAAGGGATGGTTCATACATCTAATGGTAATAAAGAAGCAGCAGAAAAATGTTTGCAAGGTGCCATGGATTTGTATAACCAGAATCCGCAATGGCTCTCTACTGACATCGCACTTGAACTAACTGATCTGTGTTTATCTTCGGGTAAGGAAGACGAGGCTAATGAAATCACAAAGAACCTGATAAGTAATCATCATGATGATAAAAAACTTATAGAAAGAACCAAGAAAATTTATTCCGATGCAGGCAAGTCAGATGCAGGTGATCAATTAATAGATAAAACCACAACTGAAATTGTCGACATTAATAATAAAGGTGCGCGTTTATTAAAAGAGGGCAAACTTGATGAATCAATCGAGTTGTTCATGAAAGCTGCTCGCGGCATGCCTGATAATGTTGTCGTTAATTTAAATGCTGCTTATTCCATCATGATGCAGATGCAAAAGACCGGCAAAATTAAAAAGTACAGCTCACGAGTAGAAAATTATCTGGAGCGTGTTCACAATCTCGACCCTGCAAATAAAAAGTATCATGAGTTAATAGACATGTTGCAACGAATCAGTGTTAAGTCAAAAGCTAAAGCAGCATAATATAAGGAACATGCTATGAATGCAGCACCCGAGTTTGACTATTCAGTCCTTTTGGCGAGTTCGATACATGAAGTAAAGAACTCGCTAAACATGCTACTCAACTCAATTGACCAGGTTGTAACAACCTGTAACGAAGATACCTGTCCCGCTTATAAGATTATTTCCCAGATTCAATACGAAAGTAAGCGAGTTAATGATGATCTTGTTGAACTACTGGCGATATATCGTATTAGAAATAATCAATACGCAGCCAACATTGATGAATATTCAGTTTCAGACTTTTTGAATGAAAACATTGGCCAACACGAAGCGATGATCCATCATCGAAAGATCGATTATGAAATGGCTTGTGATGATGATTTATACTGGTTCTTTGATAGAGATTTAATAACAGGTGTGATCAGTAACGTTATTAATAATCTTTATAAATATACAAAAGATAAACTGCACATTTCAGCAGTAAAAGAACAAGGTTACCTGGTCATTAAAATCAGGGATAACGGTCCCGGCTATCCGGAAAACATGCTTATCTCCAACGATGAAAATCAAAAATCAATCAGCTTTGACAAGGCAAGTACCGGCCTTGGCCTTTATTTTTCCAGACTCGTCGCAGAACTTCATAAAAACAAGGGGCGAAACGGCTTTATATCTACAACCAACGATGGTATCGATGGTGGTGGTTGTTTTTCTATTTACCTGCCTTGATTCATAAAAGTAGACTCGCAGTCTGTTATTATTTTTATTAGACTCCGCTTAAATATCACCTTGAAGGAGTCATCACATGTCCACACCTGAAATAGCACAAAAAGAGCCTATTGCAATCGACGTTGAAGCCGGAAAGGATTATTGGTGGTGTGCCTGTGGAAAAAGCAAAGGCCAACCGTTTTGCGATGGTTCGCATAGTGGAACAGAATTTACCCCGCTTCAGTATATGGCAACTGAATCAAAAACAGTCTATTTCTGTGCCTGTAAACAAACGGCAAACAAACCTTTATGTGACGGCAGTCATTCAAAGCTGTAATTAATATAAATCAGTATTAAGCGATGGGGTTGAAAACTTAATAGAGGAGAAACTTATTCCATAAATCGTAGTCAATAAGCATTAATATTAATTCTCTTTTTAAAATAATGCGTCACTCCCCTTTTCTATTTTTGCTTGTTATTTCGCAACCATGTTTACCGTTTGATCATTCGCATTCTATATACGATAAACTATTGGATATTGTTGTAGTCGAGAAAGGGTCACAAACCGTCGTTGATTATGATTATCTAAACAACAATCCGGAAACACTTAACAATTATCTTATTCAATTAGAAACGGTTTCTAAAGATGAATTTGAACAATGGAATGATAAGCAACAACTCGCCTTTCTGATAAATACCTATAATGCCTTTACACTAAAACTTATCTTAAACAATTATCCTGGTATTGATTCAATTCGTGATTTAGGTGGTTTGATAATTTCCAGTCCCTGGAAAAAGAAATTCTTTACCTTGTTTGGCCAGAAAACAAGTCTTGGCTATATCGAAGATGATCTTATTCGTAAAAACTATAATGAACCGCGTATTCACTTTGCGGTGAATTGCGCATCTAAAGGCTGTCCCGCACTTCAAAAGCAAGCCTATGCCGCAAATAAACTTGATGAACAACTTGAGAATGCGACTATTCAATTTATGCGTGATCCTGAACGCAACCGCTTTAACAAAGAAAAAAACCGTCTTGAAATATCTTCTATCTTTACCTGGTTTACAGCCGACTTTACGAAATCCGGTTCATTACAAAATTACATTGCACCCTATATTAGTCCTGATCCAGAGATACAAGCATTACTGAGAGATGATATAGCCAGTAGTAATAACTCGGGAGGGATACATAAAACACTTAAGGATAACGCTATCACCATTATTTACCTCGATTATGACTGGTCACTAAATAAACAATGAATTTTAATAAAAACCATAAAACACAATGGCTTATCTCTAAATATAAAGCCAGGCAAGCAATGATCAATAGCGGTTGTTGGTCAAAGCATCAACAAATGGGGCGACGCTGGTCGATAGGTTGTGTTGCACTCGAGATAACACAGCGTTGTAACCTTGATTGCAGTCTCTGTTATTTATCCGAACATTCCGAAGCTATTGCCGATATTCCTATCGAAGAGATTTTTAAACGAATCGATCATATCTATTTTTTATATGGCCCGAATACGGATGTACAAGTAACAGGAGGCGACCCAACCTTACGTAAACGTGAAGAATTGATCGATATCATTCGTTACATCAAACAAAAGAATATGCGATCGACATTGATGACCAATGGTATCCGTGCATCACACTCTCTTTTAACCGAACTTTCGCAAGCAGGCTTGACCGACGTTGCCTTTCATGTAGATACGACACAAAACATTAAATATGCCACTGATGAAAAATCATTAAACAAAACACGTTTGAAATACATAAAAAATGCAAATGGACTTGGACTCTCAGTAATATTTAATACAACGATTCATAAAGGTAATTTTCATGAGATACCACTCTTGGTTGATTTTTTTAAAGCACATGCCGATTCAATCAGAACCGTGTCATTTCAATTACAGGCTGATATGGGGCGTGGTGTTGCTGGCAAGCGTGATGTTGTCATTACACCGGAAACTGTTTGGAAAAAAATTGAGGATGGACTGCAAATAAAATTAAATCATGAGGCAGTCAAAATAGGCCACAAGCATTGTAATCGCTATGGTATGGGCTTGATAATTAATAATCAAGCCTATGATTTATTTGCTGAAACTGACTTCATAACAGAACTGCATGCAGAAACTGCACACATTACGTTAGATCGAAAACACGAATGGAAAACTGCTCTACAATTTCTTTGTTGGGTGCTATTCCACCCTGATTACATATTCCCTATATCAAAATGGGTACTACATTTTTATAAACAAGCTATAAATGATTTGATTAAAAGTAAAGGCAAAATAAGCAGTCTGTCATTTTTTATTCATAACTTTATGGATGTCTGTAATCTTGAACAGGGACGACTTGATGCCTGCGTTTTTAATACAATGACCAGGGATGGTCCTGTCAGTATGTGTCAACATAACGTCAAACGTGATCACTATATCCTGCAGGCAATTCCAGTTATTAGTGAACAGGAAATAAAATTCTGGCATCCACAAGAGGCAAAATTATATAACTATAATCCTGAAATTCTGATTCAAAATCCATCACAATATCCACTGAGAAAATTAAAGGGGAAAAGTCGGTTATCCCACTGTTCCAATTTATAAAAATTAACTATCCAAACATAAACATGGATAGTTTTTACACAAAATCTACAGCAGAAAATTTTCAGGCATGGTTATCAACTAAGCTATTGAATTAAATCAAATTTCGTCTTGAATCGTCATTCGTCACAATATTTTTACCCAGCTTATCCACAGGAAATCCGGATCTAAAACACAGGTCATTCCACATCATCTTGTGGTTTAATAAGTGCTTGACCACATTTTATTGTGGTGTTATACATTCAGTTACACTACAAACGTCAACAAGTTTCGAGCACTATTCACACTCTCGAAACAATTAAAAAAACAAACAGTGAGGGGTAAATGGAGGCGGAAGGTACTGCTGAATCAGGACCATCTGCTGTCGCGGGTGTTGCTGACAGTAGTTTGAATGCTGGTGTTGCTAATACAAATGCAAACCGTTATCAGACTGATTATTTAGCTGATCAACTCGGTCATTATCGGGTAATCCGCCGCAATGCTAAGGTCACCGCATTTGATCTTAGTAAAATTTCTGTTGCCATGACCAAGGCTTTTATCAATGTCGAAGGTGGTACTGCAGCAGCCTCAACCCGTATCCATCAAGCTGTAGAATCTCTGACACAACAAGTTGTTAATGCCTTGACACGACGTATGCCAGATGGTGGTACTGTGCATATTGAAGATATTCAGGACCAGGTCGAACTGGCCTTGATGCGTGCTGGCGAACAAAAAATAGCGCGAGCATATGTTATCTACCGTGAAGAACGTTCTCGGGAACGCGCGGCTGTAGCTGCAACGGATCCTGTCTCTCCCCAGGAAATGCATTCTACCCCTGTTAGTGTTACACGGGCAGATGGCAAAAAAGTGCCACTGGATGTTATTCGTTTGAAATCAATCGCTGCTGAAGCCTGTGAAGGTTTTGCCGGAGTTGAAGCAAAGGTCATAATCGAAGATACCCTTAAAAATTTATTTGATGGTATTGATGAGGCTGACGTTAATCATGCACTGGTCATGAGCGCCAGAACATTAATTGAAAAAGAGCCTGATTACACCTATGCCGCAGCTTGTCTACTACTGGATAAATTACGCCAGGAAGCCCTGACCTTTATAGAAGGCACGACGACACAGGCGACACACAAGGAAATGAGTGAACGCTACCCTGGTTACTTCAAAAAATATATTCATCGTGGTTCTGAATCAGGATTACTTGATCATGAACTAACCAAGTACGATCTTGATCGATTGGGAGCCGCGTTAAATGCTGATCGCGATCGTCAATTTACCTATCTCGGTTTACAAACGCTTTATGATCGTTATTTCATTCATTCCAGGGATGTTCGCTTTGAACTACCTCAGGCATTTTTTATGCGGGTTGCAATGGGCCTTGCTATCAATGAACTTGATCGTGAGGGACGCGCCATAGAATTCTATGAACTCCTGTCATCATTTGATTTCATGAGCTCAACCCCTACCCTGTTTAATTCGGGTACATGTCGACCTCAGCTCTCAAGCTGTTATCTTACAACAGTTCCGGATGATCTTGATGGCATCTTCTCTGCTATTAAAGATGATGCATTGTTATCAAAATTTGCCGGTGGTCTGGGAAATGACTGGACGTCCGTTCGCGCATTGGGAACTCATATAAAGGGCACTAATGGTAAGTCACAGGGTGTCGTGCCCTTTCTTAAGGTCGCTAACGATACCGCAGTAGCGGTAAATCAGGGTGGTAAGCGTAAAGGTGCTATGTGTGCCTATCTTGAAACCTGGCACATGGATATTGAGGAGTTTCTGGATTTACGTAAAAACACCGGTGATGAGCGTCGTCGTACACATGATATGAATACGGCAAACTGGATACCGGACCTTTTCATGAAACGTGTTGCTGAAGAAGGCAACTGGACATTATTTTCACCTCATGAAACACCTGATCTGCATGATCTGTACGGCCAGGAGTTTGAAAAGCGTTATATTGAATACGAACAAAAAACCGCTGAAGGTGGCATAAGTAATTTCAAAATTATTCAGGCAGTAGACTTATGGCGCAAGATGTTATCCATGTTATTCGAAACAGGACATCCATGGATAACGTTTAAAGACCCTTGCAATCTGCGTTCACCACAAGCACACGTTGGTGTCGTGCATTCATCAAATCTTTGTACCGAGATTACGCTTAATACATCTGAAGACGAGATTGCGGTATGTAACCTGGGTTCAGTTAATCTTCCACAACACGTCGATGAAAATGGTTTGAATGCAGAGAAACTGGAAAAAACCATTACGACGGCGATGCGAATGCTGGATAACGTTATCGATTACAATTACTACAGTGTTCTGAAGGCAAGACGTTCCAACCTGCGACATCGACCTGTTGGTCTTGGAATTATGGGGTTTCAGGATGCGCTATATAAACTACGCCTGTCCTATACCTCTGAAGAAGCAATTAACTTCGCAGACAAGAGTATGGAAACTGTTAGTTACTATGCCATCAAGGCATCGACTAACCTTGCCGAAGAGCGTGGTCCATATTCAACATACATCGGCTCATTGTGGAGCCAGGGAATTTTACCCATAGATTCAATGCAACGGCTGGCTGATGAACGTGGCGATTATTTACAGGCAAATATTGAACAAACTCTCGAGTGGGATGACTTGCGCGAACGCGTAATGAAAGTTGGTATGCGTAACTCGAACTGCATGGCCATCGCACCTACCGCTACCATTTCCAATATCTGCGGTGTTAGCCAATCGATTGAACCAACTTACCAAAACCTGTTTGTTAAATCGAATCTTTCCGGTGAGTTTACTGTTGTTAATCCTTATCTTGCACGAGATCTGAAAGAACATGGTATTTGGGATGACGTCATGGTTAACGACCTCAAGTATTTTGATGGTAGCGTGCAAGCGATTGATCGTATACCGGATAATCTAAAAGAAATCTACGCCACAGCATTTGAAGTCGATCCACGCTGGTTGGTTGAAGCAGCATCACGACGTCAAAAATGGATCGATCAGGGCCAGTCATTAAACCTGTACATGGCAGAACCCAGTGGTAAAAAATTGGACAACCTTTACAAACTCGCATGGGTACGTGGTTTAAAAACAACTTACTACCTGCGTTCACTGGGCGCAACCCATATGGAAAAAAGCACAAGTAACAGCGCAACCCATATACGGAACGAAGTTATCGAAGAAGTAAATGTATGTTCTATTCTGGATCCGGATTGCGAAGCATGTCAGTAAACATAAATGACAAGATAAGAGGTAACGATTAAAAATGTTGGACTGGAATGACCCATTAGCCAAGCCGGTACAATGCACGAGTGACGTAGAGCCGGCTGTTGTCGAACAGGCGTTAAATAGACCTGTACCAGAAAACATTGATACCTCAGATCTCAAAGTTGTATCTAATAAACTTGAACCAGTTAATCCGGAAGATAAGCGTGTCATTAACGGACATACTGATATCAATCAATTAGCACCATTTAAATATCCCTGGGCCTGGAATTATTACCTGAATGCCAACAAGAATCACTGGACACCTCTGGATATTAACATGGCGCAGGATGTAATTGATTACCGTCACAAAATCACGCTTGAAGAAAAACATGTATATGACAATGTAATGTCCTACCTGACAACCTCAGACATTTTAGCCATGCGTAATATCGGTTTGGCGGTGATGGAAAAAATGTCTGCACCTGAATTACAAATCTATCAGGCACGGCAGGTATTTGAAGAATCGTTACATACCTGGACTTATCAACATTGCATTGAAACGATTGGTCTTGATCAAAGTGAGATATATAACCGTTATCGTGTTGTACCTGAGATCCACCAAAAGATATCTGTTACCAATCGTCGTTTAGATTCAGTATTACGATCGAACATTGATTTGAAAGATCCTGATGAACTGCACAACTTTATAATTTCTTATATGTTCTTTGCGGCCATTTTTGAAGGTTGCTGGTTTTATAATGGTTTCAGTCCAATCTTTGCATTACAACGTCGTGGTCTCATGAAAGGCACTGCCGAACAATTACAATACATTATGCGTGATGAAGTAATGCATGCTGCTTTCGGTATTCGTGTAGTCAGACAAATAATACAGGAAGAAAAGCTGACACTGGATCCAAAGGCAATACGACATATGTGGGATGAGGCTTACGAAGCTGAGAAAGCCTACACCAACTACATATTGAGAGATCCGATACTGGGATATTCAGCCGAAACGCATATTGGTCAATTCCAGTACATTGCCAACAGACGTGCTAATCAGCTTGGCTTGAATGAAGAACCGTTCCCTGGCGCTGAATCAACATTGCCCTGGTTGGATGAACAAGCCAATCTCAGGAAGGAAAAGAATTTCTTTGAAACACGTGTTACGGAATATCAAACCGGGGGCGCATTGAATTGGGATTAATAACTTTCAAAACAGAATATATGAATTTGGTTTACCGTGACCGCCTTAGCGGGAGCCGAGATGGATGCTCGGCTATTGCCTGGTATCTCCAGCCTCTTCCGGATACCAGGCCTTCTTATTCAGTTAACAAACCTGTTGGATAAGGTTTGTATTATTTTAATATGACGTAGCAACACAGACGAAAATGGAGAAAACTGATGCAACAACCAGTTAATCAAATTACCGCTGATGAAATGGAGAGTTCTAGCCTGTTGGATTGTTATCGTATTGCGCTGGATTTTGGTATGCCCGCAGCACTCAGGGCTTATGAAAGATTAGCACTTGAACCTACATTTACTAATGTAGATTCAAATGTTGGTGTCGATAAATATATTTTCTAACCTTCTATTTTGAACTTGGATACCTGGCCCTGAAGATCCGAGGCCAGTCTGGCAAGTTCATCGCTGGCACTGGCGGTTTGTTGTGAACCACCTGCTGTCTCTTGAGATACTTCGCTTATATTAACAATATTACGATTAATCTCTTCAGCAGTGGCACTCTGTTGCTCAGCTGCACTGGCGATTTGCATATTCATGCCCTTGATATTGTCTACTACACCAGTAATAGCTTGAAGAGCTTCACCGGCCTTGGCAGCTTGTTCGACACTTTCTTCCGCCTTGGCACGGCCCATTTCCATAACACTTACTGCCTGATTTGCACCATTTTGCAGACGTTCAATCATATCGTTGATTTCACGCGTTGATTGTTGCGTACGACTAGCCAACGTTCTTACTTCGTCTGCTACAACTGCGAAACCACGCCCCTGTTCGCCTGCTCTTGCTGCTTCAATTGCAGCGTTAAGTGCTAACAGATTTGTCTGCTCAGCAATATCACGAATAACATCAAGCACAGCACCGATACTGATACTATCTCCTTTCAGGTTTTCAATCACCTGTGAAGTGCGCTCAACTTCAGATGCCAGGTTGTTAATTGTCTCTACAGTTGTGTTAACAACCTCACAGCCGACTTTTGCTCGATCATCAGCATCTGTTGCCGCAGTAGCTGCATTAGCTGCATTCTTTGATACTTCTGTGACAGTTGCTGACATTTCATTCATTGCAGTCGCAACTTGTTCAATCTCACCTTGCTGACGCATAACACCGTTATTCGACGATTCGGTAACTGCTGAAAGTTCTTCTGCCGCGGCAGCGAGTTGCCCTGAACTACCCAGTATTTCCTTTACCAATGTCATAAAGCCCTTGCGACCTTGAGAATATTCCCAGCACATCCAGGCAAATTCATCCTTACCAGTTATATTGACTTTATGCGTCAGATCACCTTCTGACATGGCATGTAATCCCTTCACTATCATGTGAGCGCGTTCACCATTTATCTTTCCCACATAATGTGCAAGACCCAGCGTTGTCAGCACCATTACGAGACAAGCAACAGCACTTCCTGTTAAATCAAGTTCGCCAAAATATATAACAGATTGCACAGCAATCAATCCGACGCAAACAAAACCAGTAAATAAATATAATTGTTTTCGAATACTAAAGTTTGTAATCAACTTTTCCATCCCATTGCTCCAGCTTTCAGTCACAATCAGGGCATAATCCCTATGTGAGCTTTTTTAATAAATAATGAATTTATAAATACTCCTGACCCAAGATTTCGGCAATTTTTACAAAATCTTTACAATTTTTTTAAATTAGTAAGCATTGCTTGTGCCAGATACTGGATTGGATTCATATATGACTTTTATTAATGATTATTTATCTAAATCAGGATGGTGGTTCCGGGAGAATTCTTTTACTGATTGAGTGAGTCTGTTAGCTGCCGATATTGGCTTTTTTCCATAAGATAGATTTTACCTGAATATTCATCAGTAAGTTCATGAAATCCTTTATCTATATCATCATTTTCAATGTGCTTTTTAATAGTCGACTTTGAATAATTTAAGTCTTTGGATTTGACCAGAATCAATCTCTGAGCGGTCAGCTGAATTGCCAGCCATAAGGCAATACTGTCGGATGTAAAATTCCAACTAGCGGGTATTTCTGAATCATCCTCGATTAAGGCCGTCGGCAACCATAAAAGCGGCAATTTTTTGCCTACACTTGATAATAAAGTCTCAATATCCTCGACAATCTGTAATTTTGGATTCATTCCTGCCAGTAAATAACCATACTGGGACATGGCCAGTAATGCCATTCGATGGGCAATCTGGTCATCAAACTTGAACAAGACTTGCATTTCTCGAACCTTATCAGCAAATTCACCACCACCGGGTACAATAATAATATTTGAGTCTGTTGCTAAAGACTCAATACTTTCCAGCCAGGCTGACAGTTCCATGCTACGCATCAAACTGCCACCCAGTTTTATCACTGTTAAGGACAACCAGGTTCCTCGTGATTAAATAACTTCAATATAGCGGCGACCTTATCAAAACATTCCTTGTATTCTGCATCGACTTGAGAATCCCATACAATCCCACCACCCGCATAAAAATATAGTTTATTCTCGTATTTGATCAGGGTTCTTATACAGATATTACTGTCCATATTTCCATCAAAACCTATATGAACAATCGAACCACAATAGACTGAACGCCGATGTGGTTCGAGCTCTTCGATGATCTCCATTGACCTTAATTTTGGTGCGCCCGTAATTGAACCACCAGGAAAACAACCGCGTAATAGATCAAGTGCATGTTTATTTATTGTTAAACGGCCTGTAACTGTGCTGACCAGATGGTGAACCGTTGCATATGTTTCCAGGGCAAATAATTCCGGAACAACAACTGAACCTGGATCGCAAGATTTGCTGATATCATTTCTTAATAAATCAACAATCATTAAGTTTTCAGCACGATCTTTTTCACTTTCAAGTAAAGAAACAGCAAGTGCCTTGTCTTCGTAGGCAAAGACAGAACGATGCTTTGTTCCCTTTATGGGTTTTGTTTCAACTTGATTGCCTGTAACACGTAAGAAGCGTTCTGGCGATGAACTTAATACAGCACCAGAAGGTAAATTTAAATAAGCCGCAAAAGGTGCTGGATTGACTTGTCGTAATTGTAAATATGCTGACCAACTATCTCCTTCAAATTCAGCAGAAAAACGCTGTGCCAAATTTACTTGATAACAATCACCATCAAGTATGTAATTTTTAACACGATCAAATGACACTCCGTATTGTTCCCGAGACATGTTCGATTTAACATCAGTCTTGATATGAAATTCCTTTTCTTCATCAGTAGAAGTGTTTGAAAATAATTCCTGTAACTGTTGCCAGATTGATTCGGTCTTTTCAAACCGACAAAAACTGGCTAACCATGCACGTCGAACATGGTGATCAACAATTACCGACCAATCATAGATGCCAACAGCCATATCCGGCATATTGATATCCTGTTTGGCTATTTCCGGAAGTGTTTCTAGTATACGTCCCAGATCATAAGCAAAATATCCCAATGCCCCTCCACAGAAAGGTAATCCACTTAAATTTTTATCGATATTGTCCAGGTATTGTTTAATAAGTAAAAAAGGATCTTCTTTTGAAGTGATTTTATTATCATGAGTATTAATGTATGTAAGATCAGCGTATGTCTCCAGGGTTACTGCCGGTCGCGAAACGATAATGTCGTAACGCCCAATATCAATCTTTGGATAACAACTATCAAGAAACATACTCCATGGTTCATCAGCTACCAGGGCAAATAAATCTGCCGAATCGCGATTATAGGGTAACTCTGAAATTTTCATTATGCTGTTGAAAGACGGCTTAGATATGCAAGGGCAACAGCAGGTGCACAGACATTACACTTATGTTGTAACTCTGTTTCACTATTACATAATTCACCAAATTCAATGTAAGGAATATTTAATCGTTGTGCAATTTTCTTAACCAGAAATTGTCCAACGCCAGCACCGACTATTTTCTGGTTACTGTCAGGCGTTTTTGACAACACCCTTAGCACCGCGTTTGTCAGCAACTGTAATTGTATTTCTTCAATATATTCCGCCAGCTTATACCAACTATATTGATGAACTGAGGTGGTAGAATCTGTCCCTAACATTCTGGCAAGCCGTCGAATACTGCTGGCAATATCTTTAACATTTCCATCTGCTGTTTCCATCAAATCATCACTTTCTTCGAGATAACCTAAAATCCTGTATATATCAGCTGTAGTTGCGAAATGTTCTGCGGCTAAATTTTGCCACTCACCATCAAACGGCACTTTATTTGTTAATGACATTAAAGATGTCCTGATTACACCGGTATAAACTAATTCATCAAAACGTAACCGACTTTGATCATCATAACCACGGTTATTAACAATATTATTACAAAATGGAATTATATCTGTTGTTGTACTACCTACATCAATAAACACACCTGATTCAACCAACGATGCTGTATAAACAACACTAGCATGCCAATTAGCCGAGGCAATCTGATTAATTCTATTTCGTGCATTATTTAAATCTAATAATCCTTTATCAGATGCATACAAACTTATATTATCACCCAGATTTTTTTCACATAGATTGATAAGAGTATTCAAACCTGCTTGCCGGTCCTGAAAAATATCAACTAACTCTGCAGTCATAGTTAATACATGAGATTGAGAACCCTGAGGTAATTTATCAATTGTTTTTGGAAATAGTTCTTCAAGCTGACCTATGCCTTGCCAAAGAAGTGTAGCAAATTGTTCTACTAACTCTACCTTGCCTGTTTTACTGACGCTGGCGACTTTAAGATGTGCACCACCAATGTCCCAGCCAATATAATTAGAAATTTTCATAAGCTTCATACGTTTATTCTTACAGGTGTAGCTGCTGAAAGATCAATATCAGGTAGTTCCCTATTCAAGAACGTATCTAATATTTTAACAGTAATATTACAACCTAATGATTTTGAAAGACCAGCATATGCCGTTGTAAACCTTGGGTTGATGTCCAACACAAGTAATTCATTATCTGATTCTATTAAATCGACACCAATATACCCGGCAAAGCCTGATATTTTAGAGATTATTTTTTTTGCTAATTCGATCATTTCATTTTTAAATACCAGACATTCATTAACTCCTATTGCGGTCAAATTGACTGAATCATCTTTCATATTGATATATTGTTCATTACATGCAAGCAGTCGTACATCATTATCAAAAACTAGTAACGACATGCTCATATGCTTACCTTCTATATAAGGTTGTATAATAAAATTATTATTTTTCTTTTCCGAAATTTTTTCAGGCAATTTATTTTTATTATTAATAAAATAACAATTTTCTCCACCAACACCATCATCAGGTTTTATAATCCAGCCTGTTTGACTATCAGGAAGTATTCCACTTAATAAACTTGTTTCAACAATATTAATATCTGCTTCTGCCAGAAGTTTGCTTGTTAATAATTTACTCGTAGCTATCCTGATAGCATTTGGAGAGGAACCAATAAAAACATTTCCATGTTTAATAAATAATTCAGTAAGAGAAACTAAACAATCATCAGTCTCGGGGGCTATTAACCAGGATATATCAGAATCATTAATTAACTCAGGAAGTTCTTCTTCTAAAGACCGCTCAATAATATGTTGTTCGACCTTCTTATCAATAATTTCAACTCTTTTATCCCTGGTTAATGAGATATCCGTATAACCAGCCTCTATTAATTCATTTAATAATGTCTGCATCATAATATCACCTTCCCTGACTAAGGTTTCTGGTAAGCGTTGGTCAGATAAACCTCCGCCTGTGATAAACTCAAACAAAAAATGATGCATAACAGATCCTAAAAACCGCAGTTGACCGCTAATTATTGAAATAAACTGATTGTATGTCTATTTACCTTATTCATTTTGTTTTTGCCCAATGGATT